>JACCVK010000076.1 GCA_013698195.1 Actinomycetota bacterium
GGACTGAGGTGTGCAACCGCGCGCTCCAGGGATCGCGTCCCACCCGTCCGGACTCGGCCGCCCGGGGATGCCCGTACGCGGGTAGACGTACAGAACGGCGACGCCGGCGCAAAGATCGGCGAGATCGACCGGTCCCCACGACGAGTCCAGCACGAGCGCCGGCGCTCGGGTTCCCGGCAGATGGTCGCACGCGCCGTCGTCCACGGGGACCGGCAGATCTGACGGAAGCTGATAGACGCTCATGCGAGAGCGCGCCGCCTCGCAGCGCGGAGCAGGAGAACACGGATGAGCCCGCTGAACGGTTGGATGACGAACCAGTACCGGCGGAACCTCGCACGGGCAGTGCGATCGGCCACATGGACGCGCGTCTCAGTGGTCAGCGACGAGGGGCCGACTCGGAAGTCGATGACCGCCTTGCAGGTGTCGGGTCGCGCGTACGAGAGGAACGCATCGGCGCTCCGCGGTCTGTCAGGATCGCGGTCGCCGCGCAGCCGCCAGAACTGCCCGGTGAGGCCGAGCACGATTCCCTCACCTGGCACGTCCTCGAGCACGACTCCCGGAAGCTGGCCCCCGACGAACGGCTTCGTTGGATCCCCGTACGGCTTTCCGAGGCGCCGCACGAACCACAGTGCGCGGGCGAGTGGAATGTCGGTGATCGAGACCGTGCGGAACGCATGGTCGATCCGTTCGGGCGTTGCTTCGATCGTAAGCCTGTGACTCTCCACGAACTCGTACCGGGGCAGGAACTCGTCGAGCTCCCTCATGGGATCCGCCTGGAAATAGGCGTCACCCTGCAACTCCGCAAATCTTCATGGCGGCGCGCGCGTACACCTCGGCCGTCTTCGCGAGCCCGTCGATCTCGAGATTCTCGCCCTTGACGGTGTCGAGGAGCCCTGTCGACGTTCCGTAATTGACAGTCGGGACTCCGTAGCGCGTCAGGGCTGAGGCGTCGGAGAACCAGCGGGTCACATCGCGCTCCGGCGGCGCTCCGAACACCTCGGCGTGGGCGTCGTCGAGCGCGGCGATCAGCTGGTGACCTTCGTCGATCTCGGCTCCCGGCGCGGTGACGTAGACCTCGCCTTCGACGCCATGCTCGGGGAAGCGCCGTTCGAGGGTCCGCACGAGCTCGAGCACCTCGCCGCGCGCGGTCGCCATCTCCTTCGTGGGCGGCACGCGAACGTCGAGGAAGAGATCCGTGCGATGAGGAGTCCGCGAGACACGCCAGCCGAATCCACCGTCGATGCCGCTCACGTTCACGACCGCGCTCGTGCCTCGATACGAGTTCGACGCATCGCCCTCCCAACTCGGGATCCACGCGAGCACCGCATCGAGGACGTCCCGCATGCGCAGGATCGAGTTCCGGTCGCGTTTTCCCTCCGTGAACGCCGTGTGGATGAAGTCGCCCTGCGTCGAGATGCGAAGCCAGAGCGACCCGAAGTGCCCCAGCACGAGCTTCGACGCCGTCGGTTCACCCAGGATGCACATGTCCGCGACGCCGCCGTGGGTCACGAGGTAGCGCGTTCCGGCCGCGTAGCCCCGGAACTCTGCGCCCTGAGCGTCGGCCCACTGGGACTTCTCGATCTCGCCGCTCACGGCCGCGATCAGCACATCTCCCCGCAGCTGGATGCCGGCTTCGTCGAGCGCGCGCAGCGCCTCGACGTAACACGCGAGCGCGCCCTTCATGTTCGAGATCCCAAGCCCGTACAGGCGCCCGTCCTCGACGAACGCGCGTGGCTGAAATCCGGGGACGTGGGCGAGCCACGCCTCCTTGCCCGAGTACGACGTGTCCAGGTGCCCGTTGAACATGAGGCTTGGCCCCCCGCCCGAGCCGGGCCTTGTCCCGAGCACGTTGGCGCGCCCCTCCTCGATCTGTTGCCACTGGACCTGGAGCCCCATGTCCGCGAACGTCTGCGCGACGAGCTCCGCAAGCTCCTGCTCCGAGCCCGTGAAGCTCGGCGTCTCGATCGCGCGGCTCGCCCACTCGACGAGCCTGGCTCGGTCAATGCGCAGCTCAGCCACGGAAGTGCGGGAGAACCTTCTCGCCGAAGAGCCGGATCTGGTCGTGCCGCCGATCGCCCCACAGCTCGAGCATCACGTGCGTGCAGCCAGCCGCCCGATACTCCTCGATGGCCGCGACGCAGTCCTCCGGCATCCCCGCGATCGGCTTGCAGCGGTCGAGGAGCGAGTCGGTCACCTCCGCCTTAGCCGCGAGCCGTCCTCCGCTCTCCATCGCGTCTGCGACCGGGCGGAGCTCCTCCATCTCGATCTCGGCGAGCTCGAGCAGCGTGTCTGCGGAGCCCTTGATGTTCTGGAACTTGTTCGCGAGGTACATCCCAGCGATCTCGCGCGCCCCGTCGCGTCCTGCGTTGCGGTCAGATTCGTGGATCGAGGCGACGATCGTGCAGCCGATGTCGATGTCGGCGGCGACGTTCTTGCGTGTGTAGCGCACAAAGGCAGGTGTCGTGATCGACGGGGTGAGGCAGCCGTCGGCGATCTCGCCTGACAGCGCTTGCATTTTCGGCGCCGTCGCGGCGATATACACCGGCGGCACCTCGCGCGGCGTGTCGGCTTCCTCCCGCAGACCAGGGACGGACGCGCTCCAGGTCTCGCCCTCGTACTCGAACGACTCGCCGCCGAGCACACCGCGCACGATCGTCACGGCGTCGCGCATCGGGCCGAGCGTCTTCTTCGTTTGAGAGGCGATGTTGTTGAGGAAGATCTTCGAAGTGCCAAAGCCGAGGAGGAAGCGGCCCTGCCCGGCCGCTTCCTGCACGACACGCGCGTCCATCGCGACCTGCACCGGGTGGCGCGTGAACGGTGAGATGATTCCCCAGCCGATCGTTAGCCGCTGCGTCTCCCGTGCCATCAACGCGGAGACGACGGTCGACGAGCGTGCCTCCATCCCGTGCTTCCGCCACCAGGGATACGCCTCGGCGAGCCAGATCGTGTCCATCCCGGCGTCGTCCATGACGCGAGCCGATTCGAGCATCTCCTCGAGCGGCTCCATCGTGAGCTGCATCACGCCGATGCGGAAAGGCGGCGGCATCGCTCGCCCATCCTCTCACGCGCCCACACCGCGCGAGCCCAGGGCACGACGTAGTCAACGACGACCGCGCGGGTTAGGGTCGCGCGATCAAAGACGGCATGGAATTCAAGATCCTCGGCCCGCTCGAGGTGCTCGTCGACGGGCGCCCACTCGAGCTGGGCGGCGCCAAGCAACGCGCGCTGCTGACCGTCCTGCTGCTGCATGCGAACGAGGTCGTGTCGAGCGACCGACTGATCGATGCGCTCTGGGAGGAGGAGGCGCCCGAGACCGGCAGGAAGGCGCTTCAGGTGTACGTGTCTCAACTCCGCAAGGCGATCGGCAAGGAGCGCCTGGTGACCCAGGCACCCGGGTATCTCCTGCGAGTCGAGCCGGAGGAGCTCGATCTGGACCGGTTCAGGATGCTCGTCGCCTCCGGACAGCCGGAAGCCGCACTCTCGCTCTGGCGGGGGCCTGCGCTCGCCGAGTTTGCCTACCAGCGGTTCGCCCAGCCCGAGATCGCCCAGCTCGAGGAGCTCCGACTCAACTGCGTGGAATCTCGGATCGAGGCGGAGCTCGCAGCGGGCCGCCATACGGGCGTAATCGGGGAGCTCGAAGCGCTCGTCTCCGAGAACCCGCTACGGGAGCGGCTACGAGCCCAGCTCATGCTGGCCCTCTACCGCGCCGGCAGGCAGGCCGAAGCGCTCGAGGCCTTCCAGGACGTCCGGCGCGCGCTCGTCGACGAGCTCGGGATCGATCCCTCGCGCCAGCTGCGGGAGCTCGAATCGGCGATCCTCCGCCAGGATCCGGCCCTCGAAGCGCGTTCGAGCCCCACACCGAACCCGGCGGCTGTCGAACCGACCGAGGCACCGCTGCCCGAGCCGCAGGTATCCGTGGCCGCGCCGCGTGAGGCACGCAAGACAGTGACGGCGCTCGTCGCGCGTATCACCCTGTTCTCTCCCGACGGAAGCCGGCTCGACCCGGAGGTCCTGCGAGGTGTGTCGAGGCGTGCGTTCGGCGAGGTGGAGAACGCGATCGAACGCCACGGCGGCACGATCCAAGCGATCGCGGGGGACGCCGTGAGCGCCGTCTTCGGGCTCCCGCGTGTTCACGAGGATGACGCCTTACGTGCGTTGCGCGCTGCAAGCGAAGCGAGAGAGCAACTCCTGTGCGTGGCCGCGGAGATCGAGGCGTCGTCTCCCGCACGCCTCGACGCTCGCATCGGCGTGAGCACAGGCGAGGTATTCACCGGCGCCGACGTGGGATCGTCGCTGACACCGACCGGAGAGCCACTGACGGTCTCCGCATCTCTCGCACATATGGGCGAACCGGGAGAGGTCCTTCTCGACGAAGCGACTCGTCGCGTCGTCCGCGACGCGGTGGTCGTCGAAGAGTTGGTCGAAGCTCCAGGCCATCGACTGGTGGAAGTCGCGAGCGCCGAACGCGGCTACTCGAGCCGCTTCAGCTCCCCCATGGTCGGCCGTGCGCGCGAGCGGAGACGTCTGAACGATGCCTTCGAGCAAGCGTTGACCGACGATTCTTGCCAGCTCTTCACGATCCTCGGCAGCGCAGGCGTTGGCAAGTCGCGCCTCGTCCGCGAGTTCCTCGCCGATGTCGAGCGACGCGCCCAGGTCGCGCGGGGCCGCTGCCTGTCGTACGGCGAGGGCATCACCTACTGGCCGGTGCTCGAAGCAGTCAAGGATGCTGTGGGCATCGGCGACACCGACACACCGGAGGAATGCGTCGCGAAGCTCAAATGGGTGTTCGCCGAGGAGAGCGAAGTGGAGATTGCGACGCAGCAGCTCGCGTCCGTTCTCGGGCTCGGAGTGGCGGCAGGCGCGACGGAAGAGAGCTTCTGGGCGGTCCGGCTCTTCTTCGAGGTTGTCGCGCGCAAGCAACCGCTCGTCCTTGTCTTCGACGACGTCCACTGGGGGGAGCCCACCTTCCTCGACCTGCTCGACCACCTATCCGACTGGATGCGCGACGCCCCGATCCTCCTCGTCTGCATAGCGCGCCCCGAACTCCTCGATACCCGCCCTGAGTGGGGTGGCGGGAAGCTGAACTCGACCTCGGTCCTCCTCGAGCCGCTCTCGGACGTCGAGAGCGTGCAGCTCGTCGAGAACCTCGCCGGCAGCGGTTTCCTGCGGGACACGTCGCGTCAGCGCATCGTCGAAGCGGCGGACGGAAATCCGCTGTTCGTCGAGGAGATGCTCGCGCTGCTGCTGGAGGACGGGGACCTCGCGACGGCGTTCGAGACACCACCGACGATCCAGGCGCTGCTGGCGGCTCGTCTCGATCGACTCGGCTACGACGAGCGGGCCGCGATCGAGGCCGCGGCAATCGAGGGCAAGGTCTTCCACGCGAGCTCGGTGACGGAGCTGACCGGTGTTGCTACCCGCTCCGCGGAGCGGGAGCTGCTGACGCTCGTCCGCAAGGAGCTGGTCCGCCCAGATCGCTCCCTCTTCGCCGGTGACAAGGCGTTTCGCTTTCGCCACCTGTTGATTCGCGACGCGGCATACGACTCGATTCCGAAAGAGCGACGCGCGACGCTGCACCAGCGTCACGCCGACTGGCTCGAGCGAAAGGTCGAAGATCGGGCACCCGAGTTCGACGAAGTCCTCGGCTACCACCTCGAACGGGCTCACCGCTACCGCATGGAGCTCGGCGCGGTGAACGGCGAGCACGATGAGCTCGCACTGCGGGCGGGCAGGCGACTCGGCGCCGCGGGACGACGTGCGCTCGCGCGCGGAGACACCCCGGCTGCGCTCAACCTCGTCTCACGCGCGGCAGCGATCCTTCCTCGGGACGACCCCGCCCGGCTCGATCTCGTCCCAGGTCTTCGGATCGTGCAGGGGCTCGGCGACCAGCTCGCGTGGGCAGAGGAAGTCTTGAGCGACGCGATCGCGACCGGTGACAGCCGCGTCCAGGCTCACGCGCGGGTGCAGCAAGCTCTGCTCCAGCTCTTCACCGGATCCGACGTCGAGGTCGACCAGCTCGTCGACACAGCGGAGAACGCCATTGGCACCTTCGAGGAGCTGCACGACGACCTCGGGCTCTCTCGCTCGTGGCGGCTGCTTCAGCAAGCGCGATATCTCGGCCGGCAGGCGGCTGCGAGCGCCGACGCAGCCGAAAACGCGCTCGCCCATGCCCGCCGGGCCGAGGACGCGCTCGAAGAGCTCGAGATCATGACCTGGCTCGGGATCGCGCTGTACATGGGCTCGACACCCGCCGCCGAGGCGGCTGCCCGGGTCAACGTCCACCTCGCCCAGGCGCGCACGAGCCGCACCACAGAGTCGCTTCTCCTGAGCTGCCTGGCCCCCCTCGAGGCCATGCAGGGACGAGTGTCGGAGGCACGTGAGCTCATCGCCCGAGCTCAGGTGGTGGTCGACGACCTCGGCTACCTCGCCCAGCTCGCACTCGTCCCCTTCCACGCGGGCGTCACCGAGCTGCTCGCCGGCGACCCCGCTGCCGCGGAGCACGCCTTCCGAGCTTCGCTTGCGCCGCTCGAGGAGATCGGCGAGACGAGCAACTACTGCTCGATCGTTGCGGGGTTGGCTCAGGCCGTGTATCTCCAGGAACGGTACGAGGAGGCCGACGAGCTCACACGAGTCAGCGAGCGCCTGGCCAGGACCAACGACATTCACGCACAGGTCACGTGGCGTTCGGTACGTGTGAAGGCGCTCGCGCGGCAAGGTCACATCTCCGAGGCCCTGGCACTCGCCGCCGAGGCGATCTCCTTCGCCGAGGCGAGCGACTTCCTGAACGCGCACGGTGAGGCGCTGCTCGATCTCGCTGAGGTCTTGGCGATGGCTGACCGTCCAACAGACGGGTTTCAGGCCGTCGAAGCGGCGCTGCGGCTGTTCGAGCGCAAGGGGAACGTCGTCGGGGTCGCGAGGAGCGGCACACTTCTCGCCGGGATCTCGTAGCTCGACGAACGCGGAAGGCGGGCCTTGAGACCCGCCTCCACGTGTCGAGCTTTGTTGCTCAGAGCTCTGTTGCTCAGGCGGTTGACACGCGCTGACCGCGTCGGCCGGTTACGACGCCGAGCCCG
>JACCVK010000081.1 GCA_013698195.1 Actinomycetota bacterium
GGACTGAGCCGCCGGGCGCCTGCCAGCGACAGAGAGAGCACGGCTCCGACGAGCGCTCCGGCGCCGATCGCCGAGTTCAGGTAGCCGACCCCACCGGTCCCGAGGTCGAGGAGGTCGATCGCCGCCACCACGATAAATACCTGGACGGCGCCCGCGACGGCCGTCTGTGCGGTCAAGAGCACCATCAGCACGCGCAGCGACGAGTCTCGGCCGATCGCACGGAAGCCGGCAAGCGCCTCCGAGGCGATCGTGCCCGTCTCGATCTCGCGCCGCGGTGCGTCCGCTTGCTCTGGCTTCACCAGAAGCAAGAAGACGGAGGAGACGACGAGCAGAGCCGCCGTGACCAGGAAGGCGATTCCCGTATCGGTCGCCGCCAGCACCAGCCCTGCGAGCGCCGGGCCCGCGAAGACCGCGAGGCTCTCGACACCGCTCGCAACGGCGTTTGCAGCGGTCAGCTCCTCCGGGCTCCGTGCGAGCGCCGGGGTCAGGGCCGCCTGTGCGGAGCGGAATGGCGTGGTGACGATCGCCGCGCCGATCGCGAGCCCGTAGACGAACTCGGGCCGGGTTTCGGCGAGCACGCACGCCGCGGCCGCTCCGACGAATCCGATCCGCGCGGCATTGGTCGCGAGCAGCACGCGGTGGCGCGGGTAGCGGTCGGCGAGCAGCCCCGCGAACGGCGAGATGATCGCGGCTGGGACGAGCCGTAGGAGGAAGACGAGACCGACGGCACGCTCTCCGCCCTGCTCGTAGGCGTATACCGAAACCGCGACAAGGTACGCCCAGTGGCCGACGATCGAAGCCGTCCACGCGAGCTCGAGCCAACGTAGACTCGGGTTCCGGAAGACGGCGCCGAAGGCGAGTGCTGACGTGCGGAGCCGTGGTCGAAGGCCCGCCACGCCGCCAGCATCTCACCTCGTCTTGAAAAAAGGAACCGGGGGCGGGAAGATTCCGACCTCGCGAACGGTCTTGTGTTTCAGAACCGCGCTCAGCCCGACCGCGGCAGGTTGGGAGGGACGCCGAATCCAAGGAGGACGACGAATGGCGGACGAGCAGACCCGAGACCCAGAGGTCGAGGGGCACGGCCCAGTGTCCGAGGGCCCAGTATCCGAAGGACCAGTTTCCGAAGGACCAGTCGCGGAGCGGTCGGATGACGAGCCGGACGTCGAGGGTCACGGGCCGGTCTCAGAGGGCCCGGTCTCGGAAGGACCAGTGTCCGA
The DNA here is from genome assembly GCA_013698195.1 of Actinomycetota bacterium. GTDB lineage: Bacteria > Actinomycetota > Thermoleophilia > Gaiellales > Gaiellaceae > GMQP-bins7. The sequence continues at coordinate 1,218 of JACCVK010000081.1, forward strand.
GGGCCCAGTGTCCGAGATGTCGGATGACGAGCCGGACGTCGAGGCGCACGGGCCAGTCTCCGAGGGTCCAGTGTCCGAGGGGCCGGTGTCGGAGGGCCCAGTTTCCGAGTAGCGGAGTCGTTTTTCCAGGCCCGGGTCGGCTACGCCGTCGATCCGGGCCTTTTTTCTGGACCGAGAGTGTCGGCAAGCTCGCGGAGAAGCCGCAGCCCTGCCGGGCGCCGTTCCTCCTCCAGCTCGTGGACGACGCTTGCGAGCCGCGCGACGACTTCGAGGTCCGTCGTGCCCTCGTCCGCGCTTCCGGCGAGTACCCGCTCGGCGTCGCGTGCGCGCAGTAGAAGGTCGACCGCGATCGCGGCCTGGTTTGCGAAGAGTCCGAGGAGATCCATCTCCTTGAGGCTGAAGTGCGCCTGTTCCGGCCGGTCCAGCACCTCGAGAACGCCGAGAGCACGCTCGTCGTGCAGGAGTGGTGCCGCCATGAGACCGTTCGGCACGTAGCCCGTGCCCTCGGCTACGTCTCCGGCGAACCGCGGATCGTTGCGCACGTCCTCGAGGACGAGCGGCGTGCGGGTCGCGAGCACCCACCCCGCGATCCCATGACCTGCAGGGAAGCGCACGCCGAGCAACGACTCCTCCCCCTCGCCCACGACCGCCTCGAACACGAGCTCGTTGGTCTCTTCGTCGAGCAGGAGAATCGACGACGCTCTCGCTCCGAAGATCGAGCGCGCGACCTCGACGAGAGCCGAGAGCAGCGCCCGGAACGACTCGGACGAGCCGACGACTCCGGCGGCGACAGCGGCGCGGACCTCGTCCGGTCCGGTCACGTAGCACCCGCGACGTTCGTCGCCGTGAGATACAGGACGCTCTTGACCTGAAATGGGGTCAGCTCGGGATGCTTCGAGAGGGTGAGCGCGCAGATCGCAGTCATGTGCGGGGTTGCGAAGCTGTTTCCGGAGACCCGAATCGTGCGTCCGCCGAGCCAGGCGACGTCGACATTGACACCGCGGCTGAAAAACTCGACCGGCGGATTCGGGTTGTAAAAAAAGGCTAGCGGGTCGGCTTCCTCGTGGCTGCCGACGGAGATCACTGAAGAGAATCGCCACGGATAGCTCTCCACGGGCATGTTGTGTGCGGATGCGACGATGACCGTGCGCTTGAAGTACGCGGAGTCGGCGAGCTCGTGCAGAACCGCGGCGAAAGGCTTCTTCGTCGTCGACAGGCTCATGTTGATCACGTCGTAACCCTGTTCGATCGCGTATCGGAGACCGCCGAGCAGGACGCCGCCGCTTCCGGTGAAGCCGGCGCCGAGAACGCGGACGCTCGAGATCGCGCACGCGGGTGCGAGAGCGCGCACGATCCCGGCGCAAGCCGTGCCATGGCCTGAGACATCGCCTTCACCATCTTCCTCCGCGATCACCTCGTCGTTCTCGCCGAGTGTGATCGTGACCGCCTGCTCGAGCCCCGCGACGAGCGGATGCTTGCCGTCGACACCCGAATCGAGGATGCACACCCGGACGCCTGACCCGGTCGATCCCTGCCACGCCCACTCGCGCGTCACCCGCTCCGGCCAGTTGGATGGAAGCGTGATCCGGTCGACGGCGTCGCTTGGCAGGCTCCAGGCGGGCAGTGCCTCCTTCGCCGCATCCCAGCCATGAGCGACAACGCCGTCCACGCGGAGGACCCTAAACCGTCGCCGTCAGGCTTCGGGAAGGCGGCGGCGCAGCGCATCCACGAGGCGTGGTTCGGGATCCACCCCGTTTTGCTCGAGCACGGCCTCCAAATCGGCGATGAGAGCCGTCCGGAACTCGGCGTCCGCCTCGGCTCTCGCGACGATCTGGTCGAGCGAGCTACGAGCGAACGGAAGCTCCTGTGCAGCTCGAGCCCAGCCCTCGGGGGCAGGACACAGCAGGCCGAGGAGCTCGCCCAGTCGTTCCGGATCGTAGTCGTGTGCCATCACACGCTAGACGGGTCGGAGGCCTCACTTCTTCCCTCGAGCTTCTCGCGGAGCTTGCCAAGACAGCGGGCGATCCTGCTCGCGATCGTCCCGAGCGGAAGATCGAGCTCGGACGAGATTGTGCGGTAGCTCTCGTCGCGGGCGAAGAACCGATCGAGCATCTCCTGACAGTGCTCGGGGAGCTCGGCGAGGGCTTCGCGCACGACGAAAGCCTCGTCGAGGTCGCTCAGCACCTGCTCGCGCTCGCGCTCGATCGGCTCGGCGGCGGGCTGCTCGCGCGCGCGGGCTGCGCGCGAGTCGATACAGAGCCTGCGCGTGAGCTGGGCGATCCAGGGCCGGATCGCAGCATCGTCCCGGAGCGTGTCAAGACGTGTGTAGACGCGGGTGAAGACCTCTTGGTACACGTCTTCCGCGTCCGCCTCGCTCAGACGGAAGCCCTGCGTGCAGATCGCGTACACGTACCGCGAGAAGCGCTCGACGAGAGCGTTCCAGGCCTCGGGCTCTCCCGCGCGGCAGCGTCGCACGAGCTCCGCGTCGCCGAGTAGCGCCGGCTGGCTCATCGCAGGGAGCCCAGCACGCGCTCTGCCGCGCTGCTCGCCGTCTGCTCGCTCTCGCGCGCTCGTTCCAGGCGTGTGTCGCCCTCGCGCACTCCCAGGTTCACCTGCACCAGATGCAAGGCGGCACGGGTCGCTCCGGCGGCAAGGGCAGCAGCAGCGGCAGCATCGGCCTGGAACGAGCCCTCGCAGCGCTCGCCTGCCAAGACCGCGAGCTCCGCGACGTCCGCCCCGAGCTGCGCGATCTCGAGCGGTACCGCGGCCGCAAGCTCGAGCTTCTGCTCGAGCGACGCGTCGTTCCTCGTGGGGGCGGCGCCGGCGTCTCGCAACGCAGCGAGCGCATCGTTCCACGCTTCTGCGTCCGTGCTTGCGAGCGGCCCGGCGCGCCTCTGGATCTGAAGAGCCTGCGCGGCGACCCCGGCCGCATCCGGCCAGGAGTCTTTCGAGCAGCGCGCGACCATCGCGACCAGCCCGGCCGCGGCCGCGACGGTGATTGCGGCAGCCGTCCCTCCGCCCGGCGCTTGCTCGCTCGCCGCGATGCGGCCGAGGAAGTCCTCGACCCGCAGCTCGAGGTAGTTCTCAGCTTCCACGAAGAGCGAGTCTACGACGGCCTAGAGTTCCGCGGCATGCCGCTTTACCTCCATGAATCGGACGTCGCAGCGCTCGTCACGCCGGCGGACGCCGTCGACGCGGTGGAGGGCAGCTTTCGCCGCATGGGTCAGGGCGAGATCGAGATCGCTCCTCGGCGGCGGCTTCAACTCGCAGGCGGAAGCCTGGCAGACATGGCGGCTTCCGATCTCGGGCTCGGGATCGCGGGGGCGAAGGTGTACGCGGCTTCCGCTGAGGGTGCGGCGTTCGTTGTCTGCCTCTTCAACTCGTCCGAGCTGGTCGCAGTCATCGAGGCGAACACGCTCGGACAGCTTCGTACCGGTGCCGCGAGCGGCGTCGCGGCGCGGCATCTCGCAAAGGCGGAAGCTCGCTCGCTCGGAGTGATCGGATGTGGGTACCAGGCCGAGACTCAGGTCGAGTGCATCCGAGCGGCGTTACCGGGGCTCGAGCGGGTGGTCGCTTACTGCCGAACTCCCGAGCGGCTCGAAGGCTTCTGCGGGCGGGTGAACGCCGAACCCGCCGAAGGCCATAGCGAGGCGGCCGAGCAAGACGTCGTCGTCACGATCACGAGCTCACGCGACCCTGTCGTGCGCGGCGAGTGGTTGCGAGCCGGCGCACTCGTCATCGCGGCGGGGGCAAACCATCCGAGCCGCCGGGAGCTCGACAACGTCGTCCTGGAACGCGCGGCCTTCGTCTGCTGCGACTGGCTCGAGCAGGCGCGCACGGAGTCGGGCGATCTCATCGAGCCGGTGGCCGCGGGAACGCTCGACTGGCTCGAGGTACACGAGCTCCACGAAGTGGTGACGGGGGAGGTCCAGGGGCGCCAGTCGGATGGCGACGTCATCGTGTTCAAGTCGAACGGGCTCGCGTCGTGGGACGTCGCCCTCGGGGCCGAGGTTGTGCGCCGGGCGAGCGAACGAGGCGTTGGAGTGCAGCTGTAGGGGCGAGGTATACCTCGCCCTGGCCTCAGATCGGCCCTGCCTCAGATCGAGGCTTTCGCGGACTCCACGTGGTCCTTCGAGAACGACTCGATGATCTCAGGGCGATCGAGGAGTCGTTTCTGTTGCTCGGGTGTGAGGCGGTTCTGAACGTACCTGTCCTCGAGGATCTCTCCGAGGGATCGTCCCCGGTCGTGTTCGCGAATGACGTACCTCGAGACGTGGTCCTCGGCGCTCGAGCGCGAGAAGAGGAACGAGAACATGTTCTTGAACGCGGCCACGGAAAGCGATTGTATCCCGGGAGCATGAGACGCAGCTCGCGCGACAGTCGATATGCGGAGCGTGCGCTCGTGGGGGTCGACGACGTCGGCCGGGAGGAGCGGATCGTCTTCTGGATCGAGCGGCGTCCCGGCGCGATCTGGGTCGTCGGACGAGCGGTCAATCCCGAGCTTCGCGACTCGGACGAGGCGCGTGCGGACGACGTGATCTTCGAGGGGTTCGAGCTCGGAGACGCACTCGAGCACGCGAACAACGCGCTCGAGGACGACGTGCGCGTTCTCGAGCAAGACGGGCGAGACTCGGACGCACGCCCGTTCACGCGGAAGGAGGTGCTGCCGCTCCTCGAGCGGTGGTTCTTCAACCGCTAGCGATGCGTGGCAACCGGTGGGTTCCCGACCCCGGCGCCGTAAGCCGCTGCTAGCGTGCCGCGCCGCGTGCGGATCCGGATAGGACATAGCCCCGATCCCGACGACGCGTTCATGTTCTGGGCGCTCGCCGAGGATCGCGTCGACACTCGCGGGCTCGACTGCGAGCAGGTGCTCGCGGATATCCAGACGCTCAATCAGTGGGCGCGGGCTGGGCGGCTCGAGGTGACGGCGCTCTCGCTCGCTGCGTACCCGTTCGTGCAGAAGGACTATGCGTTGCTCCCGCACGGCGCGAGCATCGGCTCGGGCTTCGGGCCGATCGTGGTGGCGCGTACTTCGCTCACCCTCGAGGAGCTCGGTGAGCTCGAGGTCGTCGTCCCCGGAACGCTGACCACGTCCTTCCTCGCACTGCGGCTCGTGCTCGGCGATTTCCGCCATCGCGAGCTTCCGTTCGAAGAGATTCCGGACGAGGTGGCATCGGGTCGAGCTGCTGCTGGGTTGCTCATCCACGAGGGCCAGCTCACCTTCGAGAGCTACGGGCTTACGAAGGTGCTCGATCTCGGCGAGTGGTGGCTCCTCGAGACCGGACTCCCGCTCCCCCTCGGCGTAAACGCCGCACGCCGCGACCTCGGCAAGGAGGTGCTGCACGACGTGTGCGAGGTACTCGGGGAGGCGATTCAGTGCGCGCTCGACAACCGATCCGCTGCGCTCGAGTACGCCCTCCAGTTCGGGCGCGGAATCGACGCCGCAGTCGCCGACCGCTTCGTCTCGATGTACGTGAACGAGTTGACGCAGGACTACGGGGACGAGGGTCGCCAGGCCGTCACCGAGCTGCTCCGGCGCGGCGAGGCGCTCGGGGCGTTTCCCGCGCCCGTCGAGATCGATTTCGTCTCGTAAGGCAGACTGCGCCACATGCCCAGGGCTGTGGTTCTCTCAGGCGTGCGGACGCCCATCGGTCGTTACGGCGGCGCGCTCTCGCACGTCAGGCCGGACGACCTCGCGGCCACCGCCATCTCCGCGGCGGTCGAGCGGGCGGGGATCGATCCGGCTTCGATCGAGGACATCTACTTCGGCGCCGCGAACCAGGCCGGGGAGGACAACCGCAACGTCGCGCGCATGGCGGCACTTCTCGCCGGGCTCCCCGAGTCGGTTGCAGGCATCACGCTCAATCGCCTGTGCGCGTCCGGCCTCTCAGCCGTCGTCTCCGCGTGTCATGCGGTGGCGGCGGGCGATGCGGAAGTTGTCGTCGCCGGAGGGGTCGAGTCGATGAGCCGTGCGCCGCTCGTCATGGCGAAGCCGGACAAGGCATTCCCGCGGGGGGATCGGACGGCCTACGACACGACACTCGGCTGGCGCTTTCCCAACCCTCGCCTGGAGGAGCTGTTCCCGCTCGAGTCGATGGGCGAGACCGGAGAGAACGTCGCCGAACGCTTCGGCGTCTCACGTGAGGATCAAGACGCGTTCGCGTTGCGGTCGCATCAGCGCTGGGCGGACGCGCACGAGGCGGGACGCTTCGGCGACGAGCTCGTACCCGTCGGCGAGGTCGAGGTCGACGAGCATCCACGCCCGGACACGAGCGCCGAGGCGCTCGCCGGTCTCAAGGCAGCCTTCCGCCAGAACGGGACCATCACAGCCGGCAACGCGGCCGGGATCAACGACGGCGCCGCCGCCCTCGTCATCGCGAGCGAGGACAAGGCACGCGAGCTGTCCGCCGAGCCTCTCGGAGCGTTCATCGGCTCGGCGGTTGCAGGCGTCGATCCCCAGGTCATGGGCATCGGCCCGATCCCCGCGGTCCGCAAGCTCCTCGAGCGCACCGGTGTCTCGGTTGCGGATCTCGACCTCGTCGAGCTGAACGAGGCGTTTGCATCGCAGAGCCTGGTCGTGATCCGCGAGCTCGGGCTCGGTGAGGAGCGCGTGAACGTCAACGGGGGCGCAATCGCGCTCGGTCATCCACTCGGAATGAGCGGTGCCCGGCTCGTCGTCTCGCTGCTCCACGAGCTCCGCCGCCGCGACGGCCGCTACGGGCTCGCGACGCTCTGTGTCGGGGTCGGGCAGGGAGTCGCGGCGCTGTTCGAGCGCACGTAGGGGCGAGATATATCTCGCCCTACCGGCGAGGATGCGCTCGCGCTTTGGGCGAACCCACACCGTCTGGCCGCACCAGAGCTCGAGCTCCTCGAACCGGTCGCGCGTGAGGATCGCGACGAGCTCTGCACCGGTCTCGTCGTGCAGCTCGACCCTGGCGTCGCGCCCCAGCATCGTGAAGCGGACGATCATCGCCTCGGTGGCGCCGTTCGACGCCTCAGGGAGCAGCTCGATGTCGTGGGGGCGCACCAGGACGCCACCGACCTCGTTCGCGTCGCCCACGAAACGCATGACGAACTCGTTCGCGGGTCGATCGTAGAGCTCGCGCGGCGTCCCGACTTGCTCGAGCCGACCGCGGTTCATCACCGCGATCTGGTCGGCAACCTCCATCGCCTCCTCCTGGTCGTGCGTCACGAAGACGGTTGTGACGTGGACGACGTCGTGGAGCCGCGTGAGCCATTCGCGGAGCTCGGCCCGGACGCGCGCGAGGCCCATGCGTTGCCGCTGGCTACCGGAGAGCTGCGACGGATAGCGCTTGCCGAGTCCCTCGAGCTGGACGAGATGCAGCAGCTCTTCGACCCGGTCGCCGATCTGAGCCTTCGGTCGCTTGCGCACCTTGAGCCCGAACGCGATGTTGTCGTGCACGGTCATGTGCTTGAAGGCCGCGTAGTGCTGGAAGACGAAACCGACGCCCCGTTTCTGCGGAGAGAGGCCGGTCGCGTCCTTCTCCGAGATCAGGATCTGACCCGCATCGGGCCACTCGAGCCCGGCGACGATCCGCACCAGCGTCGACTTCCCGGAACCGCTGGGACCGAGAAGCGCCGTGAGCGAGCCGCTCGGCACCTGCAGCGAGACGTCGTCGACCGCGGCGAAGTCCCCGAAGTGCTTCGACACGCCGCGGACCTCGATGGGAGGAGATCCGAGACGCGACCATCGAGCTCCTGGGTCGGGCGACGTTCGCCGATCTCGCGAAGCGAGCTGGCGGGCCGTGGGTCGATCCGTCGCTTCTCGCGCTACCGATCGCCGCCGCGGACTAGCTCAACGTCGATAGATTCCCGGCGGTGGCCGTTGCGACCGACCGCGAGTACGGGCTGTTCATCGCCGGCGAGTCGGTCGAGCCGGCGTCCGGCGAGATCCGCGAGCTCATAGAGCCCGCCACGGGCGAGCCGCTCGCGAAGGCGGCGCTCGGTGGCGAGGCGGACGTCGATCGCGCGGTCGAGGCCGCGCGCACCGCCCTCGACGGCGAGTGGGGGAAGACACCCGGCACCGAGCGCGCACGACTGCTGCACGCGCTCGCGGACGCGATCCTCGCGAATCGGGCAGAGCTCGCAGAGCTCGAGACGCGGAACGTGGGCAAGGCGATCTCCTCGGTAAAAGCCGAGCTCCACGGCGTGGTTGAGAACTTCCGCTACTACGCATCGGCGATAGCCACGATCGGCGGCCGTTCGAATCCGATCGGTGGCTCGCTCCTCTTCTACTCGTTGAAGGAACCCGTGGGCGTCGCCGCGCAGATCGTCCCGTGGAACTACCCGCTGCTGATGAGTACCTGGAAGCTCGCCCCGGCGCTTGCAGCTGGTTGCTCGGTCGTCCTCAAGCCGGACCCGCAGACGCCCCTGTCCGCCCTGCGCTTAGCCGAGCTCGCGACCGAGGTCGGCTTCCCGGCCGGCGTCGTCAACGTCGTTCCCGGAGACGGACCGACGACGGGCGCCTACCTCGTCCGGCACCCGGGCGTTGACAAGGTCGCGTTCACCGGCTCGACGAAGACGGGCGGTGAGATCATGCGGCTTGCGTCCGACCCGGTGAAGCGCGTGACGCTCGAGCTCGGCGGCAAGAGCCCGAACCTCGTCTTCGCGGACGCCGATCTCGCGAGCGCGATCCCGAGCTCCGCCTGGGCCATCTTCTACGCCGCCGGCCAGAGCTGCGAAGCGAGGTCGCGGCTGCTCGTCGAGAAGTCTCTGTACGACGAGGTGGTCTCGAAGATGGGCGAGTACGCGGAGGCGATTCGGGTGGGCGACCCGCTCGCTGCGGAGACGCAGATGGGGTCGCTCATCTCCAGCGGGCACCGCGACCGTGTGCACGGGTTCGTCGAGCGTGGTACGAGCGAGGGAGCCGAGGTCGTGGCGGGCGGCGCTCTTCCGGACGGCCCGGGCGCCTTCTATCCGCCGACTGTCGTCGCGGCGACCAACGATCTCGAGATCGCGCAGGAGGTGGTGTTCGGACCGGTCGTGACGGTGATCCCGTTCGAGGACGAGATAGACGCGATCCGGCTCGCGAACGACGTCCGCTACGGGCTCATGGCCACGGTCTGGACTCAAGACCCGGCCCGCGGACATCGCATCGCGGCGCGGATCAAGTCAGGCACGGTCGGGATCAACATGCCCTACACCGCGTTTCCGGGTATCCCCTTCGGCGGGTACAAGCAGTCCGGTTTCGGCCGCGAGCTCGCGCTGGAGTCGCTCGATCTCTACCTCGAGACGAAGAGCGTGGTGGTCTCCACGGGCGCCCGCCCGATCAACCCGTTCGCGCTGTAACGCCGCCCCGGCGCTACCGGTGGGCCGTGCTCGCCGCGGGGTCGGTGGCTCAAGCGAGCTTCTCGACGATCGCGTTCGCCGTACCGGTGCTCGCGCCTGCGCTCCGCGACCAGTACGACCTGAGCCTGACGGAGATCGGCGTCGTCGTCGCGGCCGAGTGGATCGGGCTCACGCTGGCGCTTCTCCCGTGGGGCTTCGCGGCCGACCGCTTCGGCGAGCGCTGGACGCTTGCGACAGGGTTGGCGGGTTGCGCGGCTTGTCTCGCAGGAGCTGCGTTCGCCTCAGACTTTGCGACCCTCGTGACGCTGCTCGTCCTCGCCGGCGCCTTCGGCGGCAGCGTGCAGTCCGGCAGCGGCCGAGCCGTGATGGGCTGGTTCGCGCGAGCTGAGCGTGGGTTTGCGCTCGGCGTCCGGCAGACGGCGGTACCGGTCGGAGGCGTGATCGCGGCGCTCGTGCTTCCCGCGCTCGAGACTCCGCGTGCCGGGTTCCTCTTTCTCGCCGCACTCGTCCTGGGGGGCGCCGTGGTCGGTGCAGTCGTCCTTCGCTCGGGCGCAGAGCACGCGCTCGAGGCCGCCGATGTCGAGCTGACGCTGCGCGACTGGCGTCTCTGGCTCGTTTGCGGTGCGAGCGGCTTGTACCTCGTCTCCCAGATCGCGCTGATGAGCTTCGTGGTGCTCTTCCTCCATGACGCGCGTGGCTTCTCGACCGGCGAGGCCGCGGCGGTGCTCGCGGCTGCCCAGGTGCTGGCGGCTGGGCTCCGAATCGGAGTCGGGCGCTGGTCGGACGTCCTGCGCTCGCGCATCCGGCCGTTGCGTCTCGTAGGGGTGGTGGTCGCGGCGATGCTGGCCGCCGTCGCGGTGACCGCCCAGGCGGATCCGTGGATTCTCGTCCCCGTGATCGCGGTCGCGACGGCCCTGTCGATGGCCTGGAACGGCTTGTCGTTCACGATCGCGGCTGAGCTCGGCG
>JACCVK010000113.1 GCA_013698195.1 Actinomycetota bacterium
GACGTACATCGCGACGCACGCAGGCGACCGCGTGCTGATCGCGGACAAGGTGCTCTGGCCACTCGTCGAGAACTTCCGCGAGCGCGTCGGCTTCGAGCACGTCGTCGCAATCGGCGATGGACCGACGCCGGAAGGCGCGATCGAGTACGAGGATCTCCTCGCGAGCGCAGAGCCCGGCGACCTCCCCGAGCGGGAGATCGACGAGAGAGCCGCCGCGGCGATGTGCTACACGAGCGGCACGACAGGGATGCCGAAGGGCGCGCTCTACTCGCATCGCGCGATCGCCGTCCACTCGCTCGCCTCGGCGATGGCAGGCGTGCTGTCGGTGACCGAGTCGGACACCGTTCTGCCGGTGGTCCCGATGTTCCATGCAAACGCCTGGGGCTTTCCGTTCACATGCACGCTCACGGGCGCGAAGCAGGTATTTCCCGGCCCGCACCTCGACGGCGAGAGCCTGCTCGACGCGTTTCAGCAGGAGCGGGTCACGATCACCGCGGGCGTGCCGACGATCTGGATGGGCATCCTCGCCGAGCTCGACGCGAACCCGGGAAAGTACGACACGTCAACGGTGCGCGCGATGGTCGTCGGAGGCTCGGCTGCGCCGCAGGCGATGATCGAGGCATTCGAGAAGCGGCATGGGCTCAGGATCATCCACGCGTGGGGTATGACCGAGATGTGTCCGCTGGGGACCGTGTCCGAGCCGACTACGCGAGAGAAAGCGCTCTCGGAAGAGGAGCAGTTCCGCTACCGAGCGAAGCAGGGGATCCCGGCGCCGTTCGTCGAGATCCGGGCGCGCGGCGCGGACGGGTTCGTTCCGTGGGACGGGCAGACGATGGGCGAGCTGGAGGTGCGCGGCGTCTGGATCTCGTCCGCGTACCACGATGCCCCCGAGGCGGCCGATCGCTGGACGGACGACGGCTGGTTCAAGACGGGAGATATCGTCACGATCGAGCCGCACGGCTACATCGAGATCCAGGATCGCGCGAAGGACCTCGTCAAGTCGGGCGGGGAATGGATCTCCACGGTTGCGCTCGAGAACGCGCTCATGGGCCATCCCGCCGTCGCGGAGGCCGCGGTCATCGCGGTGCCGGACGAGAAGTGGTCGGAGCGGCCGCTGGCAGTCGTCGTGCTCCGGGAAGGGGCAGCGGCACGCGACGACGAGCTCCGCGACTTCCTCGCGCCCAACTTCGCGAAGTGGTGGCTCCCCGAACGCTTCGAGTTCGTAGACGAGATCCCGAAGACGGCCGTTGGCAAGTTCCGCAAGACCGCCCTCCGCGAGATCTTCTCGGATGCGCAACCGGCGGAGACGACGTGACGGGGTCAGACCCCGGGTGTCGCGAGAGCGCCGTGGGGTCAGACCCCGGGCGTCTGAGCCCAGGCCTGAAGCCACGTCGGACAAGGGCGGGGTCAGACCCCACGGGGTGTCGCAACTGCGGGGGGTCAGACCCCGCGCATATGAGCCCAGGACGGCGCTGAGGTGGCGAGCTACATCTCGACAGAGCAGCACGGCGCCGTCGCAGTCGTCACGATCGACCATCCGCCGGTCAATGCGCTCTCGGCGCCGCTGCTCGAGGAGCTCGAGTCCGAGGTGGAGCGGCTCGACGCGGACGATGCGGTGCGGGCGATCGTCTTGAAGGGTGCGGGTGAGCGCGCGTTCGTCGCGGGTGCGGACATATCCGAGTTTCCGACGCTGCGCGAGTCGGCCCAGGATGAAAGCGGCTCCGCACGAGGGATCCAGAAGCTCGGCGCGCGCATGGACGCCGGGCGGACGCCGTTCGTCGCGGCCATCCACGGCTTCTGCCTCGGCGGCGGCCTCGAGCTGGCTATGTGCTGTGACATCAGGGTCGCGGCCGAGGACGCGCAGCTCGGGCAGCCGGAGATCAAGCTCGGGCTCATCCCCGGCGGCGGCGGGACTCAGCGCCTCCCTCGGTTCGTCGGCCTCGGGCGGGCGCTGCTCCTGAACCTGACCGGCGACTTCATCGATGGGCGCACGGCGTACGAATGGAGACTCGTCGAGCGCGTCGTGCCGAAGGAGGAGCTGCTCGCTGCGGCTCTCGGGATCGCACGGACGATCGCGGAGCGCTCCCCGGTGGCGATCGGCGTCCTGCGTGAGCTCGCGCGCACCTGCCGCGACCTTCCCCTCGAGGAAGGGCTGCGACGCGAGGCCGACGGCTTCCGCCGCTGCCTCGCAAGCGAGGACGGGCTCGAGGGCGTGACCGCGTTTCTCGAGAAGCGCGAGCCGCAATTCACGGGGCGCTGATGCGGGACGTCGCCGCTGGTTC
>JACCVK010000117.1 GCA_013698195.1 Actinomycetota bacterium
GGCACGCACGAAGATCACGCTGAGAGCGCACGACTGATCCGCGAAGCGCAGAAGTCCGCCGGTCGTCCGCTTGCCCTCATCGCGGATCTGCAAGGGCCGAAGGTGCGGATCGGCGAGCTGGAGGAGCCGATCACCGTCCGCCCGGGCGAGCACGTCGTCGTCGCCGGCGAGGACGACGCCCGGGACGGCGACCTCCCCGTGGCGCCGGGCGTGCTCGGCTCGGTGCTCGAGCCCGGCCAGGATGTGTTCATCGCGGACGGGCGCGTGCGCCTGCGGGTCGAGAAGGTCGAAGCCGGCCGAGCGCGCTGTGAGGTCGTCACGGGCGGGCTCATCGAAGAGCACAAGGGCGTCAACGTCCCGGGTGTCCCGCTTCCGGTGCCGTCGCTCACGGAGAAGGACCTCTCGGATCTTGCGTTCGCGCTCGATCTCGGCGTCGACTATGTCGCGCAGTCGTTCGTACGGTCACGGGCAGACGTGGCAGCCCTCCGCGCGAAACTCGAGGAAGCCGGGTCACAGGCCTGGGTGATCGCGAAGGTCGAGCTCAAGGAAGCGATCTCCGTGCTCGACGACATCCTCGACGAAGCGGACGCGGTGATGATCGCGCGCGGAGACCTGGGGGTAGAGATCGGCGTTGCGGAGGTCCCACTGCTCCAGAAACGAATCATCCTCGCCGCTCTCGAGCACGGGAAGCCGGCAATCACCGCCACGCAGATGCTCGAGACGATGGTCGGGCGGCCTGAGCCGACGCGCGCCGAGGCATCCGACGTCGCGAACGCGATTCTCGACGGAACCTCGGCGGTGATGCTCTCTGCCGAGACGGCCGTCGGTCAGTACCCGGTCGAGGCGGTCGAGACGATGGACCGCATCGCGCGTGCGGTCGAGCCGAGTCTCGGCTACCGGCACCAGCTGCCGAGCGCGTCAGAAGCGCCGACCGTCGGCCGCGCGATGTCGAATGCGGCCTGTGACCTCGCCGAGGCGCTCGGTGCCAAGGCCATCCTCGTTCCGACGTTCACGGGCCGGACGGCATCAGCGGTTGCGCGGCTGCGCCCGCGGCGACCGATCGTCGCGCTCACACACGTAACCGTGTCCCTCCAGCACATGGCGATCGAGTGGGGCGTGACGCCGCTCGAGATTCCGGAGTCGGCAGATGTCGAGGATCTCTGGGGCCAGTCGATCGAGGCTGCCCGCAAAGCGGGCATCGTGGACGTGGGAGACCGCATCGTGCTCACGGCGGGCACCGCGGTGAACATCCCGGGCTCCACGAACGTCATCAAGGTCGAGACCGCGTAGAGCACTAGCGTCCTCGTCCCCGCGCGATGAAGGGGATCGCGTCGCTCCCTGGAACGTACCTGCGTGGCAAGGCGGAACGTGAAGGGCGCTGGGCGCACGCGACGCAAGACGTCGCGGTCGGCCGCACGCTCGCGCCGCCTGCGCGCGGTGTTCTTCGTGGTGGTGCTCGGAGCGGCGGCCTACCTCTACTACCAGCCGCTGTCATCCTACGTCGAGCGGCGGAACGAGCTGGTCGAGACGCGAGCCGAGGTCGAGACGCTACGCGCAGCGAAGCTGCGGATGGAGCAACGGCTCGCATTCTCGACGAGCGAAGAAGCGACCCGTCGCGAGGCCCGGCGGATGGGCTACATCAGCCCCGGCGAGCAGCTGTTCATCGTCAAGGGCATTCCGGACTGGCGTCGGGCTCACGCGCGTACCCTGCGGGGGGATGGATGATCGCGCGACCGTCGAGCGCCAGCTCGGAAGAGCGCCGCGCGCGTTTCGGCGCGTAGCCGTTCGCTGCGCGTACGGCAGGCCGGCGGTCACCGAGCAGGAGCCCTACGGCTCGGACGGAGAGCCGTTCCCGACCACGTACTACCTGACGTGCCCGTACCTCGTGGCGGCGATCGCCCGGATCGAGGCAGCAGGCGGCGTCGAGCGGTGGAGCCGCGAGGTCGCGAGTGACGAGGCTCTCGCAGCAGCGGTCGAGCGTGCGACGCGCGAGCAGCGCGAGGTGCGGCGCGAGCTCGCCGCGGGACGAGCCGGGCCGGATGGCGGCGCGGCGCTCGAGCTCGGTATCGGCGGCTCCCGGTCTCCGGGAAGCCTCAAGTGCCTGCATGCTCACGTTGCGTTCGCCCTGGCGCGACCCGGCTATGTGCTCGGGGAGCGCATCCTCGCGGAGGTCGATCCGCTGTGGCCAGCCGACGGTTGCTGCACCCGCGAGCACTAGTCTCCGGCGGCGATGAGCATGGACGTCGAAAGTGCGCGGCGCGACTGGCAGGACGCCTACCGGCGGCTCGAGCAGGAGTCGAGCCTGCCGGGTGGCGCCTCGGAGTCGCTCTGGCGGCAGCTCGAGATCGTTGCCGGCGAGCTGCATCGCAAGGTCGGCTCCCGCTTTACGCTCCGGGATCTCGCGGCCGAGTACGGCACGTCGGAGAGATGGGTGCGCAACCTTGTCTCGGAAAGGGCGGCTGCGCCCGGCTGGCCGCGCACGCTCTCCATGGTGGAAGGAGCCGCCTTCCACGTGTACTCGCGGGGCGCCGAGGATTACGAGCCGTGAGCATGCTCGAGCGGCCGAGCACGCGCAGCCGGGAACGGCGGCAGCGCCGCATCCTACGCTGGGCGCTGCTGGCTCTCCTGCTCCTCCTCGTGTTCGCCGTCGGCGTCGCGTTTGGCCAGGCACTCGACGACGCGCCCGAGCCGGGAGGAGCCACGACGTCCGTTCGAACGCTCACGCCACTCGAGCAGGAGAGGCCGGCGCGGACGGTCACGGTGACAGTGACACAACCGTAGACCGAGACAGCTCGCCCCTTACAGCTCCTCGGACGCCTCCAGCAAGCCGGAGACGATGATTCCGATCGCGCACACGAGGCTGATCCAGATCCCGATTCCGCGACTGGCGAAGAAGAAGGTGTCTGGGATCGAGATCAGGCGGACGAGGACGAGCACCGTGGCCACCGAGCCGATCCCGATCGCGATCAGGCTCTCGGGAATCGCGGGTGGTAGCTCGACCTCGAACTCGCGGAGAGCGACGAGCAAGACTGCCAGCAGGCCGAGGAGGAGGACGACCTTGCCGATCGTCCCCGTATGCCAGCCGATGACGGAGACGGTCGTGCCCTCGCCCTCGCCCGTATACCAACCCGTGAGCGTCGAGAGCGCGAGCAGGAGCCCGAACAGGAACGTCAACCGGCCACTCCAGCCGAGCGCCCCACCTGCGCCGAGCTGAGTCCGTGCGCGACCGAGACGTCCCTCGCCGGAGTTCATGAAGCGAACACTATTGCCTTCAGGGCCGCCGGTCACTACCTACGTTGCTCCTTACTCGACGCGCTTCCCGTCTTACACTTCCCGTGTGGCGAAGGTCACCCAGAGCGCGACCGGTGAAGACTCTCCACCACTTGACCCGGAGGCGGTAAGCCGCGCATACCGGTTCCACCGGGCACGACGCCGAGCACGCGAGCAGCGCCATCGTGAGCGGCGCTGGGCCGGCCTCCGCTTCTGGATCGTCCTCGTGCTCGCCCTCGCTGCCGCAGTGTTTCTCGCAACGCGGACTCTCGGCGAGATCGAGCGCGTCTTCGGGCTGTAGGTCCTGTCCATCGCGACCGAGCAGAGCGACGAGTCGGGCGCACCGGATGAGCGCGCGGAGAATCACCGTGCGCAGAGTCAACGTGCCCAGAATCAACGAGCCCTGGGTGCGCTCGTCTTCGGAGCGGGGATCGGTGCGCTCGCCACCGAGATCGCAGCCTCGCGGCTGCTTGCCCCGTACTTCGGCTCCTCGACCATCGTCTGGGCGAACCTCATCGGCATCGTCCTCGCGGCGTTGTCGCTCGGCTACTGGCTCGGCGGGCGCATTGCCGACCGCCGGCCCGAGTCGCGGCTCCTCGGCTACATCGTGCTCGCGGCATCGGTCTTCGTGGCCGTCATTCCCTTTGTGTCCAGGCCGTTTCTCGACGTCACCGTCGAAGGACTGGACGAGACCTCCGCCGGCGCGGTCATCGGGAGCTTCCTCGGGGTCCTGCTCCTCTGTGCGCCGCCGGTCGTCTTGCTCGGGATGGTCTCGCCGTTCGCGATCAGGCTCGCCGTGGCAAGCATCGCGACCGCGGGCGCAGTCGCCGGCCGGCTGTACGCGCTCTCGACCGCCGGATCGCTCCTCGGCACGTTTCTTCCCGCCCTTGTGCTGATTCCCTGGATCGGGACGCAGCGGACATTTCTCGTCGTTGCGGCGTTGCTCGCAGCCTCGTCCTGCTTTCTCCTGGGTGCGCGCTATCTCGTCGTCGCGACTGCGCTCGTCGCGCTCGTCGCGATCCCGCCGGGCGCGATCAAGGGCAAGGAAGGTCTCTTGCACGAAGAGACGTCGTACCACCAGTACATCCAGGTCGTCGAGGAGGAAGACGGCAGGCGGCTCCTCTATCTCAACGAGGGGATTGCCGTGCATTCGGTATGGCGCAGAGACTCGGTGCTGACCGGCGGCGTCTGGGACGCCTTCCTCGCGCTTCCGCCACTGCTCGGCCGCGAGCCGGAGCGCATCGCGATTCTCGGAAACGCGGCCGGGACGACCGCACGAGCGCTCGGTGTCTACTACCCGCGAGCTGAGATCGACGGGGTCGAGCTCGATCCGGCAGTGAGCCGCGTGGGTCGCCGGTACTTCGGGCTCGGTGACAACCCCCGGCTGACCATTCACGACGCCGACGCGCGCCCGTTCCTCCGGTCGGCAGACGCTCGCTACGACCTCATCGTCGTCGACGCGTACCACCAGCCGTATGTCCCGTTCTACCTGGCGACGCGCGAGTTCTTCGGACTCGTACGGGAGCGACTTGCGCCGGGCGGGATCGTCGCGCTCAACGTTGCCGCGGTGCCCGACGATCGACGACTGGTCGAGGCGATCAGCCGCACACTCGGAGCTGAGCTCCCGCAGGTCGTCGAGTGGCCGGTGCTGCGCTTCAACACGATCGTGCTCGGGCTCACCCGGCCGCTCGAGCAGCCGGAGCTTCGTCGCCGGCTGCGCTCGGGACCGGCGGACCTTGCGTCCCTGCGCGCGTTGCTCGCCCGGCAGGCACGCGTCTCGCCCGAGAC
>JACCVK010000158.1 GCA_013698195.1 Actinomycetota bacterium
GACGATCTCTTGACCGGCCCGAGCGCACCCCGCAGCGACGTCACGGACGCGGCCGGTCAGGTCACGTTCTCCAAACTGACCCCCAACCCGGGCGCCACCTGCCCGCCGGACTGCTACGACCTCACCGCCACCTTGAGCGGGTACGTGCAGCTCGACGCGCCCACGCGCATCAACGTCGGTCCCGGCCAGACAGCGACCCCGACGATTCAGATCTACCGGCCGTCGACGATCAACCTCGTGGTCAACGATCCCGGCGGCCAGCCCTATCCGGGCACGGCATCCGTCAAGCTGACTTCTGCTCGCAACGGGGGAACGGAAACGGTCAGCGTCACGGGCGGTTCCGCAGCCGTCTTCGCAGTAAACGGCGAGTCGATCGTACCGAGCGTCCAGTACAACGCCGAGGCATGGACGACGGGCGCCTCTCCTTTGTGTGCCACCGCGCTGACGCAATACGTGCCGGACGGCTACCCGAACGACCTGACTTCTACGTTCGTCCTGACGCTCGCCAACTGCCCGTCCGGGAACCTCCGCGTTACGGTGACGCGGAGCGGCTCCCCGGATGGCAGTGCGACCGTCACTCTGAGCGGCGGACCGTACGCGCTCTCTCCCGTAAGCGGAACGACGAATCCGCTCGGCACGGTCATGTTCTCGAACGTCCCCTCTGGAACCGGCTACACCGTCAAGGCCTACAACACGGCCTGCGCGGTCGGGAATCCGAAGAGCGGACAGCTGACTGGCCAGACGGTGAATACGGGCGGCACGACGGACGTCGCGGTCAACTACTCCCTCAACACGTGCCCGCTGCCGTGATCCGTGCTCGTCTCATGGCTCGCCGCGAGGACGGCTTCACGCTCATCGAGTTGCTGAGCGCGATGATCGTACTCGGCATCGTGCTGGCCAGCTTCTCGATGGTGCTGAGCTCTGCGATCCGACATAGCGGTGAGGTCGAGGAGCAGGGCAACCTCCAGTCGGAGGCGCGCAGCGCGATCGCGTCCGTCTCGCAGGATCTCCGGCAGGTGTTCGACGGCGACGGGGACCTCAGCACCACGCCGATCGAGAGCATCGGCCCAACCCAGATCACGTTTCTCTCTCCCGACCGAGCTCAGCCCTTCCATCTGCGCCGTCTCTCGTACCGCCTGAGCGCCGGCGAGTTCCAGCGGGCGATCGCCGTGAGTACCGACACGGACGGCGCTCCCTGGAGCATTCCCGCGCTCGGGAGCTATCAGAAGCTGGTGGGCTCCCTCGTCAACGGGACGGTCTTCACGTTCCAGAAGGCCGACGGCACCACGGCAACCACCCCGCTCGACGTCAAGACGATCGGCATCGTGCTGACGGTCGCCACGGCGACCTCGCCCTCGAGGCAGTACACGTACCAAACGCGCGCAACCGTAAGGGGGGAATCGTGAGGAGACGCGAGCTAGTGGCGCAGGAGCAGGGCATCGCGATGGTGCTCGTCGTTCTTACTGGAGCGATGGTGACGCTTCTCAGCATCTTCATGATCGATCAGGTGCGCGGCGAGTCGGACCGTAGCGTGCACCAGGTCTACGGCGGCACCTCGTACCAGGCGGCCGAGGCGGGTATCGACGACTACGTGTCGAAGCTGGTTGACGACCGCCTGTACTACCTCCATTACGTGCACCCCGGCGAGGCGACGCGAAGGGAGCCGGGCGGCACCGATGTTTCCTCGGGCGGTGCGCAGGCAGCCTGGACGTATGGGCCGAGCTGGTCGTATGCAAACGGGAAGGACGCCTGGCGGCAAGTTCCGACGGGCTGCGGGCCAGGGCCCGACTGTTACGAGTACAACCTCCGGGTATACCCCCCGGGAGCGAGCTCCCCGTACGTGCGGCTGGTTGCGGCGGGCCGCCGGAGCGGGTCGGCGACGGACGTCCGCGTGCTGGAGACGTGGGTGCGGCCCTCCTCGCTGGCGGACTATTACCGCGTCGTCAACGGTGACGTGGCTTGGGGCTCCGGCGCCATCACGAGCGGCAAGATCTACGCCAACGGCGACGTCGACCATGACGGCACCGCCACCGCGAATATCTACGCGGAGGACCAGATCTCGGGCTCCGTGAGCATGCAGAGCCCTGGGCCTGGCCAGCCGGTGCCGCGGAAATATGACGTCGATTCGAATCCGAACATCCGCAGCCAGATCAAGAACCCGATCGACTTTACGAGCTTCTTGACCTCCTTCACCGACATCGAGCGCGCGGCGCAGCTCGCCGGCATCCACCTGGACGATGCGTCGCAGCACGCCTGGAGGCTCTCCTTCCGCACGAACGGCACGATCGACATCGAGACGTGCCTGCGCGTTGGAAGCAACGACGTCGCCGACGTAGTCCCCACGTGCACTCCGGCGGTGCCCGCGAACCGCCCGGTTCCCCCCAACGGCGCCGTGTACGTGGCACAGGACGCGATTGTGCGCAACGCGCCGACGAGCGGCGGCGTGAAGGGACGAGTGACGGTCGCCTCGAACGACGACATCATCGTCGCGGACAACATCAGCCTTGTCACGCCCGGCCAGGACGTGCTCGGCCTCGTGGCGAAGAACAACGTCTACGTCGCGAAGTACACGCCCGACCCGCTCACCTGGTCGGCCGGCGTGATCGCGCAGACCGGCACCTGGCAGGCGCGCCCCTGGTCGGGGGCGCGGAAGAGTCTGATGACGTTCCGTGGCATGGCCGCGACAGACGATGGAGGTAGCTTCGCCGGGATGTTCAACACTCGCGACTACGGCTATGAGGACACTTTCCTCTGGCTCCCGCCGCCCTGGTTCCCGATTGTCGAGGACGCGTACACCGTTCAGTTCTTCCGCGAGCTGCCCTCGTCCACCTAGGCCCCCTCGACAGTGTGCAGGCCCGGAATCGGCTAGCGGATTTCGGATGCCCAGAGTGGCGTAGCTTCGCCGCATGACGCTTACGTCCAGCCCGGGTCTGACCGGCAATCAGGTTCAGAGATCGGTTCCCTCTGCCGATAAACCCCGGAGAACCCTATGACCTTGAAGCCTTCTGGACGACTGCGGGCAGCGAAGGCACTCGGTGACGATCCCGGGGCAGATGAGGCTGCCGAGAACGGCCGCATTGGCGGGAGTTTCGCCACGCTTGCGGATCTCGTCGCGGACCTGATCAGCCCGATCGAGATCATCCCGCGTGATCGCCTGGCCGCTGCCAAAGCACGAGCTGGGGTGGGGTCACTGGCCGAAGCCCTCGCCGACGAGGGCTATGCGCAGCCGGACGGTATCGCGCGCTCGCTCGCACGTCGACACGGCCTTCCGTACATCGACCTCGAGCAGCAACGCCCTTCGGGGGACGCGCTCGAGCAGATCCCGCTGCGCGCGCTCAAGCGCGTTACGGCCATCCCGGTGTCGTTGCAGGACGGCCGGCTCCTGGTCGCGCTCGCTGATCCGGCGAACATCCTCGCCATCGACGAGCTCAGGCTCGCAACGCGCCATCACCTCGACCTCGGGATCGCCGGACGGGAAGACATCGTCTCCGAGCTCGAACGACTCGAGCGTGCCTCTGAGGTCTACGAGACCCAGTCGGCGATGGAGGAGTTCGAAGTCGTCGGCGACGACGACGGCGACGACCTCGAGGCCGAGGACGGCGTCTCCGACGCACCACTTGTCCGGCTCGTGAACTCGATCATCATGCAGGCGGCAAGCGACGGTGCAAGCGACATCCACTTCGAGCCGCAGGGCGACTCGCTCGTCGTCCGCAACCGAGTCGACGGCGTGCTCACGGAGCAGCAGCGCATTCCCAGGCGCATGTCGTCAGGTGTCACCACTCGCCTCAAGGTGCTCGCCAAGCTCGACATCGCCGAGCGCCGGCGCCCGCAGGACGGTCGCATCTCTCTCAACGCGACGGCGGTCGGCCGCTTGCTCGATATCCGTGTCGCGACCCTGCCCACAGTCGAGGGCGAGCAGGTCGTCATGCGCCTCATCGACAAGTCGCGCTCGATCCCGACTCTCGAGTCGCTCGGCCTGTCGGAGACGATGCGCGCGCAGATCTCCCAGATGATCTTCAAGCCGACCGGCGCGCTGCTCTCGACCGGGCCGACCGGCTCCGGAAAGTCGACGACGCTCTACGCGTCGCTCGCGCAGATCAACCGGCCCGAGATCAACGTCATGACCGTCGAGGACCCAGTCGAGTACCGGCTTCCCGGCATCAATCAAATCCAGATCAATGTCAAGGCCGAACTCACCTTTGCGTCCGCGCTTCGCTCGATCCTCCGCTCCGACCCTGATGTGATCATGGTCGGCGAGATCCGCGACGCGGAGACGGCGAAGATGGCGATCGAGTCCGCTCTCACCGGTCACTTCGTGCTCTCGACGCTCCACACGAACGACGCGCCGGGTGCCATTACGAGGCTGAACGAGATGGGGGTAGAGCCGTTTCTGACCGGATCCGCAGTCAGCGCGATCCTCGCGCAGCGGCTGGCACGGCGCCTGTGCACGAACTGTTGCGAGATGTACGTGCCCACGGTCGACGAGCTCCTTGCCGCGCGCATCGCGCCGGAGACCGCCCAGGCCCGTGAGGGCATGGTCGTCTATCGCAAGGTCGGCTGCCCGCGCTGCAACCGGAGCGGCTACAAGGGGCGCATCGGCATCTTCCAGCTTCTGATCATGAACGACGAGCTCGAGTCCCTCGCGGCTGCGGACGCGCCACGCGACGAAATCGATCGCGCGGCCTTCGCGGCCGGGATGCGCTCGCTCTGGGACGACGGTATCGCCAAGGCTGCCGCCGGACTTACCTCGGTCGAAGAACTCGCGCGCGTCGTCGCGCAGTAACAAGACGCGCCGACCCACCTGCAACCTTCGTCACCGGCGTCGTTTCACTCGTGAGCTCACGCGGCCGGTGCACCTGGTGCCCGACCGCCCAAGGCGGAGGACGAAGTCGCCTGCCTAGTCGACGATGTCGCAGTTCAGGTATTCGAGCGCGAGCAGCGCTTCGTCGACGAAGCGGCGTGCGTAGTCGGCGTCGGGGAACTCGAAGGGCCTCGCGATGCCATTGTCGCCGAGCGGTTGATTGACCGGGTGAACCTTGGTCTCGACCACAACGCTGCCGTCGGAGGCGCCGAAGGCTGCGATCTTGGCAATCACACGGCCCTCGCGACGAGCCTCGTAGGAGTAGAGCTTCCTGCTGGACGGAACCGTGACCTGGTTCTCGGCCGGATCCGGAGCCACGTTGGACCTCTGGCTCATCGCTGCCGTGCGCCGGCGTTCACAGCAGCCTGGGAGACGAGCTGCGCATCCGCACTTGCGGCGCCCTCGAGCCTCGTCACGATCCGGCCCGGGCGCCTGACGACGACGACCGTCGGTGTCGACGTCGTGCCGACGAACGTCTGCAGCAAGCGAGCGCTATTCTCATTCAGCACGTTGACCGCGAGATAGCCGGCACGAACTGCGCGAGCGCCCGCGGCGGCTGCAGATACCGCGGATCGGTCGGTCGCTGCGTTGCCCTGATACAGCGACAGGACCAGGACCTTCGAGTGGCGAAGCTTGTTTGCAACCTTCGAGGGAAGTCCGGGAAGGAGCACGACTCGGGGCTTCGGAGCTGGACGACTGCTCGCCGGCGGCGTGGAGGGGGTTTGCGCCGGCGTCGTCGTTCGGCTCGACGGTGCTGCCGACCCGCCGTCTTCGCCCAGAAGCACCGGACGTGCAACGAGGAACAGCACGGCCAGCAAGAGGACGCCACACATGACGCCGAGGTAGCGCGCTGAAGGCAGGGGGATCGTCGTGTTCATCGCTTCTTCGTTATCGGCACGTGATGGAGCGCGCTTTACCCTCTTGAAATGAGAAAGGGCGCGGTCTCCCGCGCCCTTTCTCGGCCGCAATTACTCCCAGCGCTAGCAGGCTGTCGCTGGAGGAACGGGCATCGGCTGGCTGTCGACCCCTGGGCCCCTGAACGTGTGAGGCTTTGAGCCGCCGGACGCCGTACCGTTCGAGTCGCTCTGGATGCAGTAGCTGGCGCCGCCGCCGGTGACGACCACGGTGCTCAGAGCGACGCCCTGGTCGATCGACTTCAGTGCAGCAACTGTCATGCCGGTGTAGCTGCCGGTCGCGCTGTCGGCATAGAACGCCTCGACGGCCGGAAGCGCCGCACGCACGTTCGACCCTGCCGCCCGGCTCTCGGCGCGGTCCTTGAAGCCGAGGTAGGACGGAACGGCGATCGCGAGCAGGATGCCGATGATGATGAGGACGACGAGGAGCTCGATGAGCGTGAAGCCCGACTCTTCGCCGCGGAGGCGCCGCTGCGCCCTCTCGATGAACCGCATGGAACGCTCCCTTCGGAGTGGGTGGAGGGGAACCACGAGCGGAGCATCGGCAGGGGCCTCTGGCCCATCCTCCCCACATTGGGTGATCTGCGGGTGATCGAGTCCCTCGTATCGGTGGACAGCGCCAGATCGGACCGGCCGAGACCTTCTACGGGACGTCTGAGAAAGAGGGCTTAGCAACCCTCAAGCAGCGGCGGCCGCTTGCCGATAGACGGCGACGTGGAGATGAATCCCACAGCCGCTGCGTCGAGTCCGCACGCGCCAAGCGAGCACACCCTGGGCGGCACGGGCTCGGGTCTCTCGATGTCCATCGACGAGCTCCTTGAACGCGCGGTCGAGCTCGGTGCCTCGGATCTACATGTCACCGCCGGCTCGAAGCCGGTCGTGCGCGTGCACGGTCACATCGAGGCGCTCGAGGACTTCTCCGTGCTCGATCCCGACATGACGCGGCAGCTCATCTACCGCATCACGACGACTGAGCAGCAGAAGCATCTCGAGCTCAACCGGCAGCTCGATTTCGCGTATGGCGTGCGCGGGCTCGGACGGTTCCGGATCGGCGCCTACTACCAGCGCGAGGCGCTCGCGGCGGCTTTCCGCATGATCCCGACCGACATCCGTTCGATCGAGGACCTCGGTCTGCCGCCGGCGCTGCATGAGTTCACGACCAAACCGCGTGGCCTCGTCCTGTTCACCGGGCCGACCGGCTCCGGCAAGTCGACATCGTTGGCCGCCCTGATCGACGAGATCAACGAGTCTCGCCGAGACCACATCATCACGATCGAAGACCCGATCGAGTTCCTCCACAACCACAAGCGCTGCCTCGTCAATCAGCGCGAGATCGGCGGCGACGCCACGGGCTTCGCGGATGCGCTCCGCGGCGCGCTTCGCCAGGACCCCGACGTGATTCTCCTTGGCGAGATGCGCGACCTGGAGACGATCTCGACCGCGCTGACCGCTGCGGAGACCGGCCACCTCGTCTTCGCGACCCTCCATACTCAAAGCGCGCCAAGCACGATCGACCGCGTGATAGACGCCTTCCCCGGTGAGCAGCAGGCACAGGTACGCATGCAGCTCGCGAACTCGCTCCAAGGCGTCGTCACGCAGACGCTCCTGCCCCGTGCCGACGGCAACGGACGCGTCTGCGCGCTCGAGATCCTCTTCCTCGACGATGCCATTCGGAACCTCATCCGCCAGGGCAAGATCGAGCAGGTCTACTCGTACATGCAGACGGGGACGCGGCGCGGCATGCAGACCATGGAGCAGTCGCTCTCGGAGTTGATCGAGAAGCGCATCGTCACCGTCACCGACGCGCTCAACCGTTCGAGCCGTCCCGAAGCGCTTGTCGCCGCGCTCGAGCGAGCCGGCATCTCCGTTCCTGTCATGCCTACTGAGGGCGCTCCTACGGCCGCGCCGAGCCTGGGCGCGACGTTGCGGGTCGCCGGGAGCTAGAGCCATGTCCTTCTGGGAAGACCGCTTCGTCAATCGTCCGCACGCCGGGGCAGCGCCGCCGGGTGAGCACACGGATCCGCAGTGCGCGAATCCGATCGGGTCCGCATACCCACAGTTTCCGTCCTCGGATGCCGAGCCAACGTGGGTCACCGAGACGCACGCGCGCGCCGACGAGCTCGACGATTCGATCGAGCTCGCCGAAGTCGAGCCAGTTCAGATCGAGGACGAGAGCGAGCTCGCGGACGAGAACCCGGTCGAGCCGATCTACGAGTATCGGCGCAAGGGACTCTTCCGGCGTCGTCAGCCGGTCCTTGCGGAGGCCGTCCCTGACGATGCGGAGGAACACGAGGCACCCGCCGTCATTCACGCGGACGAGCTCGCTGAGGGCGGTGTCACCGAGCCCGAGACGTGGAACGTCGTCTCAGAGCCCGAGCAGGCTGAGGACGAGCTCGACAAAGCTGAGGACGCCGAGTCTGAGCAAGCGGCGCCCGACGAAAAGCGCGGTCTCTTCGGCCGCCGCAAGCACGTCACGGTCGAGAGTGCCGTCGACCCGAAGCAGCAAGAGCACGTGGTAGAGGTCGAAGACGACCCCGAGGGCGACCCCGAGGACGAAATCGGGCATTCCCCAGCTCTGGAGGTCGGGGACGATGAGCTCGCAGCTTCAGCCGATGTCTTCGACGAGCCCGCCGAAGAGCGCGACGACGTCGCCGTCTTCGGGCAGGACGAGAGTGCCAGCGCTGACTCGGCGGCGGAGGCCGAGCCTGCTCCTGACCGAGATCGAGACCCGGCACCGGAACACGAGCTCGTGGCGGAAGGCTCGGAGCATGAGCTGGACGATGACGCGTTTGCGAGCGAGCTCGAGTCCGCCGAGGTCGAGGTGTTTGCCTCCGGCGACGAGCAGCCGGTCGAGCAATACGGGGACGCGCCCGAGCTCGAGCTCTCCACTCCCGAGGTCTACGCGCTCGACGACGAGCAGTCTCCTGTAGCCGACGACGCCGCAGCTGTCGAGGCCGAGCCTCGAGCTTTCGAGACCCCAGCCCCCGAGACTCCCGTCAGCTGGGCCGGAGAAGAGTCAGCCGGCGAGGACGACTCGGCGGACGAATACGACTCACCGGACCTTGCCGTCGAGGATCCGCCCCTGGTCGCAGAGGAGGAGCTCGTTTCCGAGCCCGAGCCGGTTGACGACTGGTATGGCTCTGACGATTTCTTCGAGGAAGACGTCGAGGAGTCAGACGATGTCGACGCGCCGTTGTCGGTCAAGAAGCGAAACGGCAGCGGTCCGCGAGGCAAGAAGGTCGTCGGGCTCAAGGTCGGCGCCTCGCAACTTGCGGCCGCCGTCGTCTCCGGAGCCGACGAGCGCCCGGCGCTCGTCGACGTCGCGCGCCGCTCACTCGAGCCGGGTGTCGTCGTCGGCGGGGAGCTTCGCGATGCGGACGCGCTCGTCCACGCGCTCAAGGCCTTCTTCAAGGAGAGCGGCTTGCCGACCAAGAACATTCGCCTCGGGCTCTCTTCGAGCCGAGTCGGCGTCAGGACGTTCGAGATCGCCGGTGTGGAGGACGAGGCTCGCTTCGACAACGCCGTGCGCTTCAAGGCGCACGAGGTGCTCCCGGTCGCCGCGCACGAGTCGGTACTCGACTACCGGGTGATCGAGGAGAGGTATACCGAGAGCGGGGAAATCTCGCGTCGCGTTCTTCTCGTCGTTGCTCCGCGCGATCAGGTCGAGCCGTACGTCGAGGCGTGTCGCAGCGCCGGCCTCCGGCTTGCCGGCGTCGACCTAGAGGCGTTCGGGCTTTTGCGGTCGTTCGTTCCCCCGTTCGGCTCACGCGACAGGACCGAGGACAGTGCCACGGTCGTGGTCTCGATCGGACACGAAGCCTCGACACTCCTCGTTGCCGGTGGCGGGATCTCCGAATTCACGCGCGTCTTCGACTGGGGCGGCGGTGCGCTTCAGACGGCGATCGCGGACGAGCTCGAAGTGCCGCACATGGAAGCGGCAACGATCCTCTCGCACCTCTCGCTGAGCGGGCCCGGCCGTCACCTCAACTCGCTCGATGAAGCGATGCGCAGCCGTGCGCTGGAGGTCGTGCGAGCGAGGCTGACACCGTTCGCCCGCGAGCTCGTGAGCTCGCTCCAGTTCTACCAGACCCAGCCCGACTCGCTCGGCATCCGAGAGATCCTGATCACGGGCGGGACAGCCCATTTCGAAGGTCTCGCCGATGCGCTGCACCAGATGATCGGCGTGAGCGTGAGTGTGGGCGATCCTCTCGGCCGCGTTGACGTGCAGACCGAGATCCCGGCTGCACTCGACGCAACGATCGGCTCGCTCGCGGTGCCCATCGGGCTCGCAATCGAGGATGAGACCGGGCGGTCGGTGAACCTCATGCCGAAGGAGTCTCGCCAGACGCGCAAGCGGCCGAGCGCTCTCGCAGTCGCGGGACCGCTTGCGGCCGCACTGCCGCTCCTCGCGCTCGCCTTCATGTTCATCCAGGCGTCCAGCACCGCGGGCGACAAGAAATCCGAGTTGAATGCCGTCCGCGCAGAGATCGACGCCCTCCCGGAGCCGACCAAGGCAAACATCGACCCAGCGCTCGCCGGAGAGCAGGCTTCCCGCGCGACCGCGGTCGCGCAGATTCTCGGCGGTCGCCTCACCTGGGAACGTGTGCTCGGAGACGTCTCGCGCGTTCTTCCGACTGGTGTTTCGCTCAGGGAGCTGACGGCGACGACACCCCCGCCGTCGACGCCGGTAGTCGCAGCGGCAACTGACGCAACGACTGACGGGACGGCCACGACTGCACCCGTCCCGGCTCCAGCCCCAGCCCCCGTTGTCACGGCGACGGCGCCGAGCCGTGTAACGGTCACGGGTTACGCGCTCGACTATGCAACCGTCGCGCGCACGCTGGCGCGCCTCCAGGCCGTGCCGAGCCTGACGAACGCGGAGCTTCAGAGTGCCACTCCGAGCACGGTCGGCAAGAAGCGAATCATCGATTTCACGATCGTCGCGACCCTGGCGATGCCCGGAGGTGTGCAGTGAGCACCAATGTCAGCAACAGGACGGTCCTGGTGGCGGCGGGCGTCGTCCTCGTCCTCGTCGGGCTCTGGTTCCTCGTCGTCTCCCCGAAGCGGAGCGAGGCCTCGAAGCTCGAAAGCGACGTTGCCTTCGCGCAGGCTGAGCTCGTGCAGCGCAAGGCCGACCTGGCCCAGCCCTCGGCGGCAGTCACCGTTCGCGCGAGCGATGTCTTCCGTCTTGCGAAGGCGCTGCCCGAGGACGCGAATGTGGCGGCGGTCATGCTCGACGTCGATCGGCTTGCGGCGCGCCACCGCCTGACCCTGGAAGGCTTCCAGCCAACCGCCGTCGTCCCGGTGACTGGTTACTACGCGCAGCCGCTCACGGTGACCGTGCAGGGTCGTTTCAACTCCGTATCGCGCTTTCTCGGTGACCTGCGCAAGCTCGTCAAGGTGAAGAAGGGTCGCCTCGACGTAGACGGGCGCCTCTACTCGGTCACCGAGGTTCGACTCGGCAAGCCCGAGGGGGATTTGCAGTATCCGACGGTCCGCGCCGGCATTCTGCTGAACGCGTTCGGCGTGCTGGCTGGAGTACCGGTAACCCCCGAAGGTGCGATCCCGCCGCCCCCGTCCTCGGACGGTACCTCCGCAGCAGGAGCGACTCCATAATGGCCGCAACACACGCACCGGCAAAGAGCCGGAAGCAGCTCTACATCGTCATCGGGCTCGGCGCGGTCTTCGCCGTGCTGCTTGCGATCCAGCTGCCGAAGTACCTGGGCGGCGGCTCCGAGGCCGCGCCAACGACGACCACCGACTCCCTGCCTACGTCGACGATCCCCGCCCCGCCAGGCCCGGTAAACGCTTCCGGCAGCGGGGCTGTAGTCGGCGGGGTGAACATCGTTCCGGGCGTCGTCACGGAACCTGGCGAAGGTCAGCTCGCATCGTTCAGCCTCTTCGACCGGCGCGATCCATTCGTGCAGGTCGTCAAGGAACCCGCGGTTGCTGGCTCCCAGGATGGCGAGCCCGTCGGCGTGAAGGTTTCCGGGGGCGGCAAGCCAGCCGGCTCCGGGTCAGCTTCGGGCGGCGCGGGTACCGATGGCACGACGGCGGTTTCGGCCGGGCAGCCGGGATCGGTGGCCGCAGCGCCGTCGGGGCTTTCGGCCGCGACAATTTGGGTCAACGGCGCGGACGAGTCCGTCGCGGTCAAGAAGCGTTTCCCGAAGACGGACCCGACCTTCGTTCTCCTCAGCCTGAAGCCGCGTGTGGCGACCCTCGGAGTCGTCGGCGGCGCATTCACCGGAGGCGGAACGATCACCCTGAAGATGGGCCAGACCCTGACCCTCGTGAACACTGCCACGGGCGCCCGGTACACGCTCCGGCTGCTCTACACGGGCTCCCAGCCCGAGCAGGTGCAGCAGTTCACGCAGGCAGAGAACTAGCCGCGGACGCGAGGCTCGATGCCGACCTTCGCATATAGCGCGATCAACGCACAGGGCATCCAGCAGGCAGGCGAGATCTCGGCGACCGACCTCGCCGCCGCGCG
>JACCVK010000162.1 GCA_013698195.1 Actinomycetota bacterium
TCCGACCACTCACGGGCCGCTTTCACGCGGCTGGTGAGCCAGTGGCTGGCCCCGGTGAAGTGGCCACGGGTGTGGTCGATCTTGCGCTGGTCGACCTCCTTGGGCGACTTGAGGAACGTGCGGGCGAGGCAGGAGAGGCAAGGGCGAGTCGCCGTGATTCCCAGACGTGAACGCAAACCGTCGTTGCCCCTTGACAGGCCCTGGATTTCGTGTTGTGTAGGAGGGGGGGGATATGCCTGCCTCGATCGAGGGAGGCGGGTGCTGCTCCGCTCGAGCAGTACGAACAACTGCGGTTTCACCAACAGGGGGATAACAGATGGGAAGATTCCGAAAGGGAGCGCTGCTCGCGTTCATTGGGGTTGCGTTCGCTGCTTTCTTTGCACCGACGGCGATGGCGACGACGCCGCTGGACATTTCGAAGACTGCGACTGCGCACTGGACGCGGTCCTTCGAGTGGACAATCGACAAGTCCGTGACACCCGGGTCGCACGTGCTCCAAACCGGTCAGTCCGGCACGAGCACCTACACGGTCGCGGTCACCAAGAGCGCGCCGGTGGACGAGATGTGGGTCGACGGTGAGGTGTGCGTCCAGAACAACGGGACAGCCGCCACCGAGGGGCTCGCGATCTTCGACCGGATCGTCGCCCACAAGTCGAATGGCAACACCGAGACGATCGACAAGGGCTTCCTCGACCTCTCGGCCAACCCGGTACTCGACCCGGGCGAGTCGTATTGCTATGCGTACTCGTTCCCGTTCGAGCCCGTCGCGACCGCGGTCGACTATCAGAACGAGGCGCGGGCGACGATCCTGAACGACGCCCGTGAGCCTGGTACTCCGCTCGGGCCGAGCGCGGTTGCGCCGTTCACGCCACCCGCGTCGCCGACGCTCGTCAACGACACGATCAACGTGAACGACACGAACGGCCTGTCCTGGATGTTCGGTGCGTCGGGCTCGCAGACGTACACGCGGACGTTCACGTGTGACGCCGACGCCGGCACCCATGACAACACGGCGACGATCGTCGAGACCGGACTGTCGGACTCGGCCTCGGTGACGGTGACCTGCACGCCTCCGCCCTCGGCGGGGTGCACGCACACGCAGGGCTACTGGAAGACGCACTCGACGTACGGCCCGGCGAGCAAGCCGGACGCGACGTGGAACCTGATCGGCGGACCCGACACGGCGTTCTTCTCGAGCGGCAAGAGCTGGTATCAGCTCTTCTGGACCGCACCCAAGGGCGGCAACGCGTACATCATCCTCGCGCACCAGTACATGGCGGCGAGGCTGAACGTCCTGGACGGCGCGGCGACGACGCCGGCTGTCGACACGGCGCTGGGATGGGCGACAACGTTCTTCTCGACGTACACGCCGTCGTCGACGCTCTCGAAGGCCGTGCGCGACCAGGCGATTGCCTACGCGGACGTGCTGGACGACTACAACAACGGCGAGATCGGCCCCGGTCACTGCGACGACTAGAGCCGAGCTCCAACTGGTGAACGAGAAGGGGCCCCCGAGACTGGGGCCCCTTCTCGTTCAACGATTCGGAGACTCTCGCCTGCTCGAAGCTTCCTCCTCGTGGCGGAGGCGCTCCTCGGAGTGATCACGTCGGGGTCGCGCGTCTTCTGTGGCACACTCGGCACGCACGAAGGGGCGTAACTCAGTTGGTAGAGCGGCGGTCTCCAAACCGTAGGTCGCAGGTTCGAGTCCTGTGGCCCCTGTCTCGGGCTCCGGGTGT
Organism: Actinomycetota bacterium; assembly: GCA_013698195.1. Taxonomy (GTDB): domain Bacteria; phylum Actinomycetota; class Thermoleophilia; order Gaiellales; family Gaiellaceae; genus GMQP-bins7. The sequence goes on from JACCVK010000162.1 coordinate 1,737, forward strand.
TCAGCGCCTTGGCAAGATCGGGGCGTGCACGGCGCGCGCTCCCAGCGGACTCCGTCGTCATGCCGCTCGACGTCCGCAAGCCCCTTGTTCTCTTCCCGTCCGATCCTATGACTCTTGACGAACGCGGGACACGGCGTGTTCAGAGATCCCCGCGCCGGCACACAGTGCTCGCTACAGAACGTGTGCAAGAGCGACCCTGCTTCAAGAAGGGCCGGTTGCGGCGGCGAACGAGTGGCTTGCACTCGTCTATGCCGGTGAGGTGAAGAGCGCCTGGCCGAAGATGGATGCCGTCTTTCGTTTAGTGCTTGTTCAAGCGTGGCTGTGGGCCAATCGCAGCAACCCTGACATCAGCCATCTCGACCTCGACGAAGCAGCGGCATCGCTCTCTGATCTCTCGTTCAGTCACGGCCTGTGGGAGGACTTCGAGGCGACGTGGGCCGACGAAGTCCAGACGGAGTGGCCCGACTTCAACCACTCTGACTGGGCGCGTCGAGTCGGCCACGCCCCGTCGCAGTCGACTACGAAATCCTCGTGTACGTCAAGACGGGTGTTGAGGTCATGGTGATCGAGGAGATGACGCTCGTCGAGAACGCGATCGTTCTCCTCATGCACCGAACGGCCGGGGGGTGGCTCGTCGCGAATGTTGGGGACCAACTCCCTCAACCGGGTTGGCCACCTACTGCTTCACCGCCGATCGACTGACGCGCCGTCGCGTTTGCAGTTCGCTGCACGCGCCCGCCGAACCCCTCCTGAGAAACGACGAAGACCTGCGATTTGCAGGCCTTCTAAGAAGCCGACGCGCGGACTCGAACCGCGGACCCCTTCATTACGAGTTCGATGATCAGCCTGACCACGGTTTGGGCATAAGAGCAGTTCTAGTGCCCAAACCGCCCGAAAACGACCGGAAACTGCGGGAATCTGGGACGGGTGCGCAGAGGCGGGGGAGAGCGCCGGATTCCGCTTAGTGATGTGGGTTCCGGCGCTCTCGAAGCTCGTCTTGGCGTCAGGCTTTACACGCAGGGGGTCGCAGGTTCAAGTCCTGCACCGCCCATCTGGCTCCTTCTCCGAAATCTCGCGCTTGCCAGGGATCGGTCCCTGACCGGCCCGTAGCTCACGCGGTCATGCGACTCGCAACTTCGTACTTCGTCACAGATGTGCGCCGCCCCGGGGTATCGCCTGCGGACATCGCGTTGAGCGCCTGGTCGCCACGCCGATAGTCGTCCTCCGACTCGAAGAACAGGACGACAAGCGATTTCTCAGCCTCGGGGTCGTGGAGCACGAGTAGCTCCGTGGCGGGCACGTTGTCAGGCCGGCCTCCCTCGTCCATCTCCCGCTTCACCTCATCCATGCGTTGCTTGTCGACTCCCTCGAAGGACACAACACGTGCGAACGCCATCAAAGCCTCCCGGTTGAGTGAGGACCTACTCCGCAGCAGCATACGACGCCCGGAAAGCGATGTTCGTGGCTACTCGCAACCCCAGCCGTCATCGTCGCCGTCGAGGCGGTGCGGGTCGGAGCCGACGACGCGGACGGGTGCGGCTCCGAGGGCGCGAATGTTGTCGCAGTCGAGGTCAGGCGGAGGCGGAGGGATGCAGGCTCCCGCGTACGACGGATCGCACCCCGACCCGCCGACCACACCGACCGCGCCCGAACCGGTCCCGGCGTTCGCGCTTCGCGTGTCGAGCAAGCGCTGCGGATCGAGGACGGTGCCGGGACACGCGCCCCAGAGTCCGCGTTTCGAGGCCTTGGCCCGCTTTGCTTCGGCGAGCAGACGATCGGCATGGCGCCCGCGGTCGCCGTCATAGAAGTACGGCGCAGCCGCGCCCGCCCGCACCAACGCGACATTGACGTTCATCGTGCCTCGCCGCACGTAGCGAAGCAGACGGCCGTACCGGTCAGATTGATCGAGCCGTGGGTCAGCGTCGAGCGCGATGGTGCTGCCCACCGGCACGAGGCGGAGCAGCGTCGCACGTGCTTCACGTGCGTAGCACTCTGCGGATCCGAGCTCAGGCGCGTCGATCTGGACAAGGCGGACGCGCTTGCCGCCCGCGGCGCTGAGCGAATCGCCGTCGCCAATCGCTGTGACGACCTCCGACACAGCGGAGGCGCTCGCGCCGTGTCCAGCGAGCATGCTCAATAGCGTCAGACCGATGAGGATCCACGAGATCGCACGCCGCATGCCAGCTGATCGTCGGCGCCTATTCGCGACATGTCAAGAACAGCGACCGTATGCAGCTCTGCGAATTCCACGTCCGGTCTATAGCCAGAACGAGGGATTGCCGATGTATTGGCTCGTGAGCTCAACGGACGCCATCTCCGCCCGACTCATCGGCGCGATCTTTCTCGAGCGCGGCCTCGTCAACGAGGAACAGCTCGAGGCTGCCCTCGCGCTCCAGAAGGAGACAAAAGAGCATCTTGGAGAGATTCTCGTACAGCAATTCGGCGTCCCGCGAATCGAGCTTGCGAGCGTTCTTGCGGAGCAGTGGGCTGACCTCGAGCAGCCCAATGCCGCGGGCGCCCCGTCTTCGGAGGTCGAGAAGCCAACGTTGCAGGTTGTTCCGAACCAGAGTCCGCTTCCGTCAGGGGCGGCGAGCGACACGAATGACGGCGAAAGTGGATCTTTGCGACCACTTGGCGAGATCTTTGTGGAGCGCGGTCTCGTCACCGACCAGGAGCTCGATCATGCGCTCGAGGTTCAGAAGGAGGGTGGCCAGAAGCTCGGTGAGATCCTCGTCGCCCAGGGCAGTATCACTCGGCTCGAGCTCGCGAGCGCGCTCGCCGAGCAGTGGACCGCGCTCCGCAAGATCCGGCCCCCGAGCGCGGGTCAAGATCCCCCAATCTCAGCCGCGCCACCTGTCCGCGAGGCGGAGCATTCGGTCGACGTCGACCGGCTGCACGAGGCCGTCTCGGCGCTCGAGCAGCGCGTTCGCGCGGCTGAGAGCGTTACGGCCAGGGAGCCGTGGCGCGAGGAAATCGCCGACGCGACCGAGAGCTGGCAAGGCGCGCTCGCCGACCTCGAGAGCCGATTCGCAGTTGCCGCTACACGCGACGAGCTCGCGGAGGTCGAGGAGCTCCGATCGCGGGTGAGCGAACTCTCGCATCGGTTCGAGGAGACCACGTCGAACGAGCGGCTCCAGGACGCCGATCTCACGCGCAGGGTCGAGTCCGCAGCCGAGGCTGCCGAGGCTGCGAAGTCGAGCTTGAGCGACGCGCTCGAGTCCATGTCGCTCCGCCTCGCCGATGTCGAGTCGCGCGTGCACGACAGCTCGGAGCTCACGGCTCTGCGGCAGGAGCTCGGTGAGCTCGGTGAACGTGTCAGCGAGGTGGGCGACACCGCGAGCCACCAGTTGAGCGACGACGTCAAGCGGCTCGCGGACCAGGTGAGTCGACTCAGTGCTTCTGGCGGGACGCCCGTCGATCCCGCGCTGGTTGCTCGCGTCGAGGGCCTCGCCGAGCGGATTGACGAGATCACCGCTGTGCTCCATGCGGTCGAAGAGGCAGTTGGTGCCCGTGACGATCGCGCTGCACTCGAAAACGAGCTTGGCAAGCTGAAGCAGCGCCTCGAGGAGGTCGAAACTGCCGGCTCGGAGATCGCCGAGCTGCGCGCGTCGATCGCCAGGCTCCATGCGCGTCCAGGAGTCGACTCCGCGCTCGCAGAGCGCCTCTCCGATTATGGCGCCGGGCCCGACCAGCTCGCAGAGCTGCGCGCGCGCTTGGACCAGGCCGAGCGCCGGAGCATGGAGCTGGGCGAACGCACGCCGGCGCTCGAGACGTGGGTCGCATCGCTCAGCGAGCGGGTGCACGGACTCGAGGCTCAGGATCCCGCGGCCGAGCTACTCGAGTTGCGCCGCGCGTTCGAGGAGCTCAGCGCGCGCCCAACAGGCGACCCGGCGCTTACGGAGCGCGTCCAGCAGCTTGCGAGCCGCGTCGAGTCCGCGGCATCCGCCGACCAGATCGGGGAGCTCCGCACGCAGATCGCGGATCTCGCAGCGCGCCCCGCAGGCGACCTGGCGCTTACGGAGCGTGTCCAGCAGCTTGCGAGCCGGGTCGAGTCCTCGGTATCCGCCGACCAAATCGGAGAGCTCCGCACGCAGATCGAGGATCTTGCAGCGCGCCCATCCAGTGACCCGGCGCTTACGGAGCGTGTCCAGCAGCTTGCGAGCCGGCTCGAAT
>JACCVK010000164.1 GCA_013698195.1 Actinomycetota bacterium
GCTCTGCGGTCCTCCCCGACGACGTCGTGAAGCTCGCGACGACCGTCATCACCACAAGCCCAACGGGCAGCAGCAGCGGCCCTGGAATGCGGCGTCCGGCGGCTTGCTGGAGGACGAGCGCACAGCCGAGGGCGACGGCTCCGAGCGCGACTGGGAATCCTATCCAGGGAAGAAGCAGCGTCACGGACTGCTGCCGCCGAGACGCGGTCCGCTACGGGACGGGCCGCACGCGGCCGCTCTCGACCACGCGTCGCGCCTCGAATGCCGAAGGCGAGTAGACCTCGACCTGCTCGGTGGATCCGCGGTACGCGAGGTAAACACTCGTCGATCTCGCTTCGTCGTACACCGCGAGACCGGCCGGAAGCTTGACCGTAATCGCTCCCGGCCGCTTGGCCGCGGCCTCGATATCCGCGTACGCGTCTGGGCGGGGATATGTCGCAACCGTCAAGAAATCCGGTTGCAGGCTGCCGAGCTCAGTGCCGCTACGGAGGTAGCGGACATACACCCGGCCGTCGGCGTGCTCGGTGACCTCGTAGACGGCGTCCGGCCGGGCGCCGGCCCAGTAGACGGGCCGGCCGCGAAGGCCGGAGAGGGCGCTGAGGCCGTCGACGGTAACGATCCGCGGACCTTCGGCCGACAGGGGAGTCTCGGCGGACGGGGTAGCGGCCGGCATCGGGCTCGCCGTCTGCTCGTTGCGATCGATCAGCACCCAGGCGACGAGGCTCGCCGCGAGCGCGAGTATGAGGACAGTGCCGAACCCGATCCGCGGGCGGCTCGCCGGCAGCGACCGGGTCAGCTGTTCACTCATATGCCCCGGGATGGTACGAAGGGTGTCGGAGCGCATTGGATCGACCGGCAGCTCGCCCGCGGATCGTAAGACGGAGACGTCTTTTTACTCGGCGCGTTCACGTCCACTTACTAGATGAGGTACGTCAACGGCCGCGAGTCCGCGCGCTTTGCGACTCGTCGCTGTCTGGCGCTTCTGCGCGGACAACTCGATCTTGCGCATGCGGATGCTCGTCGGAGTCACCTCGACGCACTCGTCTTCGTGGATGTATTCGAGCGCCTGGTCGAGCGCCAGCGGGCGCGGCGGGATGAGCCGGACGGTCGCATCGGCCGACGGTGCGCGCGTATTCGTCAGCTTCTTCTCCTTCGTCGCGTTCACGTCGAGGTCGTCCGGGCGCGCGTTCTCGCCGACGATCATCCCCTCGTAGACGTCGACGCCCGGCCCCACGAAAAGCGAGCCCCGCTCTTGGAGATTCAGGATCGCGTACGACGTCGTCTTGCCGCGGCGATCGGCGACCAGGGCTCCCGTCGGTCTGGTGCGGAGCTCGCCGAACCACGGCTCGAAGCGCTCGAAGACGTGATGCAGGATTCCGGTGCCACGGGTCTCGGTGAGGAACTCCGTGCGGAAGCCGATCAGCGCACGCGCCGGGACTACGACATCCATCCGCACCCAACCGCTCCCGTGGTTGACGAGCGCCTCGGTGCGGCCCTTGCGAAGCGCGAAGAGCTGGGTCAGGACCCCGAGGTACTCCTCCGGTGCGTCGATCGATACGCGCTCGACGGGCTCGTGGACTCTGCCGTCGATCTCGCGCGTCACGACCTGGGGCTTCCCGACGGTGAGCTCGAAGCCCTCCCGACGCATCTGCTCGACGAGGACTGCCAGTTGCAGCTCGCCCCGCCCCTGCACCTCCCACGTGTCAGGTGACGCCGTCTCGAGGACGCGGAGCGAGACGTTGCCGATGAGCTCGGTGCGGAGCCGAGCCTCGACGAGGGTTGCCGTGATCTTGTCGCCCGACAGTCCGGAGAGCGGTGAGGTGTTGATCCCGATCGTGATCGAAAGCGAGGGCTCGTCGACGGCGATCACCGGGAGCGGTCGCGGGTCGTTCGGATCCGCGAGCGTCTCGCCGATTGTGACCTCGGGGATGCCGGCCACCGCGATGATCTCGCCCGGTCCCGCTGCGTCCGCGTCCACGCGATCGAGGGCCTCCGTGACATACAGCTCCGTCACCTTTGCGCGCTCGATCGTCCCGTCGGCACGGCACCACGCGATGGGCTGGCCCCGGCGAATCGTTCCCTGGACGACGCGGCAGAGCGCCAGTCGGCCGACGTAGGCGGATGCGTCGAGGTTCGTAACGAGCGCTTGCAATGGGTGGCCGTCCTCGTACGACGGCGCCGGGATGCGCTCCAGGATCAGGTCGAGGAGTGGCTGGAGATCCTGCTCGAGCGCTTCGGGGTCGGGGTCAAGCGAGGCCCGGCCAGCTCTTGCGTTGCAGTAAACGATCGGGAACTCGATCTGGCTCTCATCCGCGTCGAGGTCGAGGAAAAGCTCGTAGACCTCGTTGACCACCGCCTCGATCCGCGCGTCGGGCCGGTCGACCTTGTTCACGACGAGGATCACGGGAAGTTGCGCCTCGAGCGCCTTCCGGAGCACGAAGCGCGTCTGCGGTAGCGGACCCTCGCTCGCGTCGACGAGCAGGAGCACTCCGTCGACCATCGTCAGCCCGCGCTCGACCTCGCCCCCGAAGTCTGCGTGGCCGGGCGTGTCGACGATGTTGATCTTCGTCCCTCCGTACCGAACCGCCGTGTTCTTCGCGAGGATCGTGATGCCCTTCTCGCGCTCGAGGTCCATCGTGTCGAGCACCCGCTCGTTGACTTCCTGATTCGCGCGGAACGCACCGGACTCCCAGAGGAGCGCGTCGACGAGGGTCGTCTTGCCGTGGTCGACGTGCGCCACGATCGCGACGTTGCGGATCTCGGAGCGGATGGGCACGCGGCGAGGGTATCGGCTGGTGACTTACCGTCCGGCGAGCGCTTTCAGGTAGCGATCGGCCGAGCGGAGCACCTTTGCCTTCGCTCCGTCGACTACGACTGTGTTCCACCAGGCGCCGTACACGCGGTCGAACTCGAGCGCTGCGACGATGTCACGGATCCTCTGGATCTCCCCTGCCGAGAGCGGGATCATGTTCGGGTAGCTGTACATAAAGCTAACCCAGTCCCGATCCGCGACGACCGTGACGATGTCTCCGGACAGGAGCGCACCGCGGCCCTCGGCACCAGCACGCCAGAGGCAAACGGTACCGCCGTCGAAGTGACCGCCGAGCCGGACGAGCTCGAGCTGGTCGCTGATGTGGTGTCGCTCACCCGACCAGAACTCGATCCGCTCGCTCGGATACATCACCCATTGCCGATCTGCTTCGTGCAGGAGCACCTGCGCGTCGAAGCGCTCCGCCCAAGCGACCATTGCGGAGTAGTAATGGGGATGCGAGATCGCGATCGTATGTATGCCGCCTGCTTCCTCGAGCGCGTTGGAGGTGTCCTCGTCGAGCAGCGTGATGCAGTCCCAGAGCAGCCCGTCAACGCAAAGTGCGCGCTGCGCAATGGCGAACGACGGCTCAGTGCCCACGCCTAGGAGTCCCGGTTCCTGCTCCTCCACGCGGTTGCGATGCTCGTCAGCCAGAGCATGCAGGGTCGTCCACTGCTGCCCGTCGGGGCCGATGTACTGGCGCTCGTCCAAGCAGATCGGGCACGCGCTCGGAGGCTCGTCCGTCGGAGCGAACTGCGTCCCGCACGTCATGCAGATGAAAGCGCTCATGCTCTGCTCACCGCTCGCGTTCGGGCTGTAGGAGCGTTCGGATCTACGAGCTATCGCTACGCCCGAACGCTGCCCGCCGCGCGATGTCCGCCTCGTCGACCATGTGTCCGTCGCGTTCGATGTAGCCGTCCTTGCCGCCGATGACGAGCAGAACCAGATCGTCCTCGTCGCTTGCGTTCGAGACCTTCCGCGGCGTCGTCGACTCGACGTGCAGGAGACCGCCCGGGCCGAGGATGCGCTCCTCGCCCTCCACCTCCACCCGAGCCGTGCCGGCGTGCACGAAGTAGAGCTCGTCCTGCGTGTCGTGGAAGTGGTGGAACCCCTCGTAGCTCGGCGGATACACGACCGCGTTCACGCCGAACGCCGTCACACCGAGCGGGACACGGATCTTTCGGAAGCCGTAGCTCTCGCCGAGCTCGTCGATCGAGCTGAACGCGAAGCTGGCCATCAGTTCTCCTTTCCGTCGAGCAGGAAGTCAGCAGTTCGGCGGAGGCCGTCCTCGAGCTCGACCTTAGGGTCGAATCCGAGCAGCTCTCGCGCCTCGCTCACGTCAGCCCACGAGTTGCGCAGATCGCCCGGGCGCGGCGGCAGGTAGCGGCGCTCGACCGGCTTGTCGAGCAACCGGCCGATCGTGTCGGCGAGCGCGTTGACCGTCGTCGGCGCTCCGCCGGAGATGTTGAAGATCCGGCCGTTCGCGCCCTCCGCTCCGGCCGCCAGAAGGTTTGCGGAAACGACATTGTCGATATACGTGAAGTCTCGCGACTGTTCGCCGTCGTCAAAGATCGTCACCGCCTCGCCGGCCGCGATCGCGGTGATAAAGAGCGGAACGACAGCGGCGTACTGCGAGGTCGGGTCCTGCCGCGGTCCGAAGACGTTGAAGTACCGGAGCACGACGGTCTCGAACGAGTGGTAGACGCGGCTGAAGCTCACGGAGTAGCGCTCGGCCGCGAGCTTCGCGACGCCGTAGGGCGAGATCGGGTCGGGCGGCATGGATTCCCGGAGCGGCAGCTCTGCCTGGTTGCCGTAGATCGAGGAGGAGGACGCGAAGACGACGCGCCGCACCCCTTCGTCGCGCGCCGCAAGCTGCACGTTGAGCGTCCCCTCGATGTTCACCGCGCTCGACGTGAGCGGGTCCTGTACGGAGCGAGGCACGGATCCGAGTGCTCCTAGGTGGAAGACGATCTCCGTTCCGCGTACGGCGTTGTGCACACGCTCATAGCTTCGAAGCTCGCCCTCGACGACCTCGACGTCGTTTTCGAGACCAGCGAGATTCCGCCTGCTACCGGTGGAGAAGTTGTCGAGCACGCGGACGTCGTCTCCCCGTGCGAGGAGCGCACGCACGAGATTCGAGCCGATGAATCCCGCTCCACCGGTGACGAGCACCTTCATGCCGCGACCTCTGCGACGACGTGGAAGTTCGCGAACAGCGTCCCGGGCTGGGTCGGCTCACGGAGGCGCGGCGTCCGGCGATCGATCGCCTCGGCCGCGCGATTGATCGCGGTGACGAGCGCCGGGGACATTCTCTGGGCGTGGAGGCGGCGAAGAGCGAGATCGAGGTTCATCGCGACGATCATCCCGACGCAGGCGGTCGTGCCTGAGGCGGGGGTCACCCTAACCGACGCCCAGTCGGCGCCATCGACGAACAGCTTTTCGAGGCCCGCGTGCGTCCAGCGCCAGTAATCGGTGGGTGACGGGTGGTACGGCATGACGCCGTGGGTCGACGCGAGCACCCGGCCGCGCGGTGCCGTGACTCGACGGAGCTCGCGGACGGCCAAGGCTGGATCGTCGCAGTGCTCGAGAACCTGGTTGCAGAGGACGACGTCGAAGGCACCGTCCTCGACCGGGAGCGACTCGATCGAGCCGCGAAGCTCGGCGCGCGGGTTCTCGACCGGATCGACTCCGACGTAGGAGGTCGCGTACGGGGCAAAGAGCGGCTCGTAGGGCTTCGCGCCACAGCCGACGTCGAGCACGCGGTAGGGGCCGAGCTCCTCGTGGCCGCGACCAGCCTCGCTCGCGAGCCACCGCACGAGCGGGCCGCGAACGGCATACGTCGTCATCGAGTGTGCGGGATTCAGCCGCGGATCAGACACCGACGTCATCATCAATCGTCGCCGCGCCTGCTGCTGCGAGACCGAGCAACAGGCTCGTCGCGGCCTGCAGGGGAATTCCGGAGACGATTCCGAGCGACGCCCACTCGCCCGCAACGGTCACCAGCGCTCCGAGTGAGACGAGCCCAGCGCCAACCGCCCAGGGCGGTGGTGCGTAGCGCACGGTACGCCACGCCAGTACGAGTCCGGCCGCGCCGACGGCGAGCAGAAGTGCGAGGCCGACGACGCCTGCGTCGGCGAGCACCTGGACGTAGAGGTTCTGCACGCCCCACTCGCGACCGCGCGCCGGGAATGCAAGCTCGACGACGTCCGGGAAGCGCTTGCGGGCGTCTGCGACGTAGGGCTCGAAGACGTCCGGGCTCGCCGAGCGCTGCCAGCCGACACCGAGGATGTGGTTGTCCTCGGCGATGCGGAGCCCGATGTAGGCGAGCACCGCACGCTGCGAATAGGTCTCGACGCCAGTCGGCGGAGCGTCTCCGCGTACCCCCAGGAAGCGCAGGAAGTCCTCGAGTGCATCTCCTCGTACCGCAGTGACACCCCCGGCGATGACGGCGACGACTGCCGCGAGCGCTGCGAGCTGGCGGGTCGAAGGCGCGAATCGCACCCGTGCGCTAACCGCGACTGCTACCGCGGCGACGGCGACCCCGCCGACGGCTGCGAGCGAGCCTGCGAGCACGAGTCCGAGCACGCCGGCGACGAGGGCGGTCACGAAGAGCGACGCGACCGGAAGACTCCTCCGCGAGGCCACGATCCCGGCCGCGGAGACGCCGAACGCGACGGCCGAGAGCGCAGCGAGATCGTGATGACCGAGAAACGAAGGCTGGCGCCAGCCCGCATTCCAGCCGTCGAAGATGTCCAAGCCGAAGAACTGGAGCAGTGCCACCGCTGTCGCGACCGCTCCCCAGATGACGAGCGCTCCGAGCAGGATCGTGAGGTCCTGGCGGCGGCGTACGAGCAGGGGCACCGCTAGCGCGAGCAACGCGTACTCGCCGAGCTTGACCAGGCTGACGAGGTGATCCGCGAATTTCTCGTCGTCGAGCGACGCGGGTCGCAACGCCTCGAACGCCAGCCAGGCAAAGAGCGCGGCGCCTGTTATCCACAGTGCGCGTGCCGGAACGAGCCGAGACGCTCCAAGGCGAACCGCCGCCACGACCGCCGCCACGAGGACGAGGAGCACGGCGATATCGGCGAGCCTGACGTCGAGCGTGGTCGATCCGATGCCGAACGACGCCTCGGGTTGGTAGCGCTCGTGAAGGAAGACGAACGGAATGGAGACGGCGAGGACGATCGCACCAAGGCTCTGGCGGTCCGCGAGCAGGCCCTGGACGTCTCGCAGCGAGGGAGCGGGAGTGATCTCACGTGCCGTGTCCGTCACCGAGCAGGACTATAGGAACTCGACTCGGGCGAGAGATCGCGCGAGGGTGTACTTGTCGCTGCGCCTGGGCCATCCCGGACTCGTGCGCAGTCCGAGGCCAGCGATGGCCTTCCCTACACTGACCTCTCGATGTCGTCTCGCGTCTTCCGGCGCCGGTCGGCGACGGCCGCGTGGGTCTACGCCGCTGTCGCGTTCGGATTCATCGGCTCGATCGTCGCGGCCCGCGTGCTCGGGCTCGAGGAGTTCGGCATCTTCGCGACCGCGCTCGCTGTAGCCGGCTTCTTCCAGGCACTGCTCGATCTCACCGTCGAGGAGTCGCTGACGAAGTACGGCTTTCGCTACCTCGCCGCAGAGGACTGGGGCAGGTTTCGGCGGCTCTTCCGGCAGATGCTGATCCTCAAGATCGTGGGTGGCGCGCTCGCGACGGCGATCCTGATCGCGCTCGTGCCGCTCGCAGACGCGATCTTCGACGAGGAAGCGGTGGGCACCGCCTTGCTCGCGGCGGCGCTCCTTCCGCTCATACAGTCGCCTGAGCACATCGGCGCGACAGCGCTCCTGCTGCATAGCCGGTACGACCTGCGCGGCGTGTACCAGGCCGGCTCGAGCGCGCTGCGCCTTCTTGCGATCGTGGTCGGCGCCCCTTACGGAGTCACGGCGGCTGTCGTGGCGATCGTTGTCGCGCAGGCGATCTCGACCACGGTCTCCGCGTTCGTCGGCGTCGCTGCGCTCCGGCGGTTTCCACGGGAGGAGACTCGAGCGCTCGCCGAGGACGTTCCCGGCATCCGTTCCTTCGTGCTCCAGTCGAGTCTGGCCACGGGTGTGATCTCGCTTCGAACGACGCTCGTGCCGGTTCTCCTCGGCATCGCCGCCGGACCTATTCAGGTTGGTCTGTTTCGTATCGCGCAGAGCCCGCAGACGGGGCTCGCGGCAGCCAGCTCGCCTGCCCGCCTGGTATTGCTGACCGAGCAGACGCGCGACTGGGAGGGCGGGCAGCACGTCAGCGTCCTCGACGGCATCCGCAAGTACACGCTCGGGGCGACCGCAATCATGATCGTCGCGGTACCGGCCTTCTTCTTCGCGATGCCGTGGCTCGTCGAGACCATCTTTGGGTCGGAGTACCTCGGGTCGGTGAACGCCGCGCGGGTCATCCTGCTTTCCGCAGCGATTCAGTTCGCCATCGGCTGGACGAAGTCGCTGCCCGTGACGATCGGCCGTCCACAGCTTCGGATCGTTACGCACGGGTTGGAGACGCTCGTGGTGATCCCGCTCGTGGTCCTATTGGGTGCGGAGTGGGGTGTGACCGGAGCCGCCGTCGCCGTGCTCGTCGCGACGATCGTGTTTGCCGCCGCGTGGGCGATCGCACTCACACGCATCCGCACGACCATGGGCGCCGACCCGACGCGCCTGGCGAGCAGCACGACGCCGTGAAGGTCCTTCTCGTGTCCGGGATCTGGCCGCCCGATCCCGGTGGACCTGCGAGCCATGCTCCGGCGCTCGCGAGCTTCCTCGACGATCGAGAGCACTCGGTCGCGGTCGTGACGACGGCTGACAGGTCACCGCAGGCCGAGTCGTTCCCCGTGTTCTGGGTGTCGCGCCGCTTGCCACCGGGTGTCAGGCACATCGCGGCTGTGCTAGAGGTGGCCCGTCGCGCCCCGTGGAGCGATGTCGTGTACGCGACGAGCATGGTTCGGCGAGCGGCCTTGGGGGCGTCTCTGGCGAGACGGCCGCTCGTGGTGAAGCTCGTCTCCGACGAGGTCTTCGAGCGTCAGCAGCGCGAAGGGCGGTTCTCGGGCACGCTGGACGAGTTCCAGCGGCTGGGTGGAGCCCGCGTGCGCTTCCTGCGCTGGAGCCGGAATCGCGCGCTCCGCAAGGCCCAGCACGTGCTGTGTCCGAGTGCGTACCTGCGCGAGGTTGCGCTCGGTTGGGGGCTCGACCCGGCTCGCCTCTCGGTGCTTTCGAATCCGGCGCCGGACGTTTCCGCGCTGCCGTCGCGAGAGGAGCTTCGCGAAGAGCTAGGGCTCGAGGGGCCGACGCTCGCGTTCGCAGGGCGTCTCGGACCGCAGAAATCGCTGGAGGTTGCCCTCGAAGCTGTTGCCGGGCTTCCTGACGTCACGCTCGTCATCGCCGGCGACGGTCCGGATCGCGAGGCGCTCGAGCGGCGCGCGCGAGAGCTCGGGGTCGACGGGCGAGCGCGCTTCCTCGGGAGCGTCCCCCGCGAACGCGTGCTGCGCCTGTTTCGGGCGGCCGACGGCTCGCTGCTTACCTCCTCGTGGGAGAACCTGCCGCACACGGTGCTCGAGGCGCTCGCGGTCGGGAGCCCGGTCATCGCGACCGCGGTCGGCGGCGTTCCCGAAGTCATTCGCGATGGGGAGAACGGGCTGCTCGTGCCGGCGCGCGATCCGCGTGCTCTTGCGGATGCGATCCGGCGATTCTTCGCCGACGATGCGCTGCGGGCGCGGCTGTCGGCAGCGGCTCCCGGCTCGATCGAGGGTCTCACCGAGGACGCCGTGTTCGCCCGGATCGAGGAGCAACTCGAGCGGGCGGTGAGATCGTGAAGCGGAAGCTCCTGATGGTCGGCCGGATGCGCTACTCGCTTCCCCTGTCGCCTTCGCTCGCGCAGAAGTTCGACGCACTCGACGAGGAGCTGGACGTCCGCGTGTTCGGGAGCGCCGGCGGGGGCAACGGCAGCGACCCCAGATTTGCGCTTGCTCCGGCGGTGCGGCCGCGCCGTCTCGACGGGGCCGCGTTCTATGCGCTCCTGCCGTTCCGCGTGGCTCGCGAGCTCCGGCGCTTTCGCCCCGACGCGGTGCTCGTGCAGGGGGGCCAGGAGACGGCGCTCACGCTCGTCGGCCGGGCTCTTGCGCGAGTGCCTACGCGTGTCGTCGCGGACGTTCACGGCGACCCGGCTGCCGCCACACGCCTGTACGGCTCGGCGCTTCGTAAGGCGCTCTCGCCGCTCGGCGACGTGCTGGCGCGAGCAGGGCTGCGGCGTGCTGACGGCGTGCGCACGATCTCCGACTACACATCCGGTGTTGTCCGAGAGGTGGGTGTCGAGCCGACGGCGACGTTCGCGGCGTTCATGGATCTCGAGCCGTTCCTCGCGCCACCCGCTCCATTGCCCGAGCGACCGTGCGCGCTCTTCGTCGGCGTGCTCGAGCGCTATAAGGCTGTGGACGTCCTAGCCGATGCCTGGCGGCTGGCGGCGCCGCGCGTGCCCGAGGCGACGCTCGAGATCGTGGGTCGTGGGACGCTCCGCCGGGTTGTCGAGCGGCTCGTCGAGGACTTGCCCGAGCAGACTCGCTGGCGAGAGTCGCTTCCGACCGCGGACATCGCGCAGGCGCTCGACGAGGCGACGGTGCTCGTACTGCCTTCTCGTTCCGAAGGCCTCGGGCGCGTTGTCGTGGAGGCGTTCTGTCGAGGCCGCGGGGTCGTCGGGAGTCGCGTCGGCGGTATCCCCGATCTCGTGTCGGAGGGGGAGAACGGCCTTCTTGTTCCATCGGGCGACGCGTCGGCGCTCGCGGACGCACTCGTGCGCATGCTCAGCGACCGCGCTCTGGCGGAACGAATCGGCGCTGCGGGACGCAGTGGTGTCGAGCCATGGCTCTCGACACCCCAGGAGTACGCACGCCGGGTCCGTGACCTCGTCGAGTCGGTCTCGTCTTCGTAGCGAGCCGGCGTCGTTATGGCGTTCGCAGCCGGTACGACTCGCGGGGCCGGCGATAGGATGGAGGCACTGGAATCCCGAACCGGTGGCTCAGCGCCCACACGTCGTCGAAGGAGCCGCGGTGAGGCGGATAGTCCGTGTGGCAGAGCATCTGCACCTCGGGGGTCAGACACCGGACGGGCGTGTCCAGGATGCCACCGAGTCCCGTGAAGCCTTCCGCCGGGTACAGCCAGTCCTCGCCGTTCTCCATCCGATATAGGCCATCTCCTCTCTCGGTGAAGGTGACTGGGTGGACGTCGATCTGACGGCCCTCGGGATCGACCAGTTCGAGGCTCTGTGGAGGCTCGCCGCGAGCGACGACGTAGCCTCGACCCGCGAGAGCTGCTTGGAGGCGCTCGACGTCGTCTAGCGCTACGACGAGGTCGAGGTCGTCGTGCGGCCGAGTCTCCGCCTCGAGCGCCGCGTCGACGGCCCAGCCACCGTCGAGCCAGGCCTGGATCCCGGCGTCGCCGAGCAACGCGAGTAGGTCGACGACGTCGTGCGCGGTCATCGCGTGGTGCGGTGTTCGACCGAGGCCGGCCTCACGGTGCATCCTGCGATGGTCGCAGGGCGCTGGTTGCTCGGTGCCTACACTCAGGCCGCATGCGGGCGGACCGGGCAAAGCAGGTGCTGAAGAACGGCGTCTACCGGGCGATCGGCGAGACGACCAGCGGGCTCGGCGTGCTCGACGGCGATGGTGAGCGCACGCTCCGCGTCCTCATGTACCACAAGGTCAACGACCTCTGGCC
>JACCVK010000174.1 GCA_013698195.1 Actinomycetota bacterium
GCGCGGTAGCGCTCGACCAAGCCGTCGCGCAGGAGCTCCCGTTCGATCGCCGCGACGGTACCGACCATCCGTGGATCGTCTGCCCGGAGGAAGCCCACGAGCGGTATGAGGAGGAGGCTGGCGTCGAGGCGATCCGAGCCGTAGTACTGGACGAACGAGCCGCGCTCGGGGTCGTAGCCCTCTCGGAGAACCTGCTCCCGAATCGCTTTTCTCGCCGCGCGCCAAGGGTCGACCGGACCTGCGCGGTCAAAGCGCTCGATCGTCTTCACGGCCCGGTCGAACGCCACCCAAGCCATGACCTTGGAGTGCGTGAAGTGGCGGCGCGGTCCGCGAACCTCCCAGATTCCCTGATCCGGGAGCTCCCATCCCGTCTCGAGCCACTCGTACAGCTTTCCGGTCAAGGCCCACGCGTAGTCGGACGGCTCGAGACCTCGTCTCCGTGCGAGATAGAGGGCGTCGACGATCTCCCCGTACACGTCGAGCTGGAGTTGCTCGGAGGCCGCATTGCCGATTCGCACCGGTCTCGACTGCTCGTAGCCCTCGAGCCAGGGCAACTCGGCCTCGATAAGCCGTCGCTCGCCGGCGACGCCGTACATGATCTGGATCGCCTCGGGCCTGCCGGCGATTGCTCGCAGGAGCCACTCGCGCCAGGCGCGTGCCTCCTCGATGTAGCCGGCGCGCAGAAACGCGAGCAGCGTGAGCGTCGCGTCGCGAAGCCAGCAGAACCGATAGTCCCAGTTGCGGACTCCCCCGATCGCCTCGGGAAGCGACGTCGTCGGAGCCGCGACGATGCCTCCGGTGGGCGCGTACGTGAGCGCCTTGAGGGTGATCAGCGACCGCCGTACGTCCTCGCGCCATTCTCCGGCGTCGTGGCACCGCCCGGCCCACTCTTCCCAGTACGAGACCGTGTCCGTGAGTGCCCTCTCCGCGTCGATCGGCTCCGGCAACGGCTCATTCGACGGAAACCACGTCAGGACGAAGGGAACGCGATCTCCTTCGGCAACCGAGAACGATGCGACCGTGCGGAAGTCGCGGCCCTCCTGCTGGACGGGTGTGCGCAGCGAGACCGCGTCGGGACCCGCGATCGCAAGCAGCGTGCCGTCGAGATTCCGGACCCACGGCACGATCGAGCCGTAGTCGAAGCGGAGGACCAGCTCCATCTCCATCTCGACCCTTCCACGCACGCCTTCGACGATCCGCACGACGTCGGGCTTCGTCTCGCGCGGCGGCATGAAGTCGATCAGGCGCACGGTGCCGCCCGGGGCGTCGAGCTCCGTTTCGAGCACGAGCGTGTGCTCGCGGTAGCGGCGTGAGCCCGGCTTGAACTCGCCTTGCGGCCGGAGCGACCACATGCCGTTCTCGGGTGTGCCGAGCAGCGCCGCAAAGCAGGCGCCGGAGTCGAACCGCGGCACGCAGAGCCAGTCGATCCCACCGTAACGGCTGACGAGCGCGGCGGTCTGGAGGTCGCCGATGAGCCCGTAGTCCTCGATGCGCGCGCTCAAGTTTCCTCCAGGAGGCCTGCGTAGGGGCGGAAACGCTTACGCGCGACTTTGCCGAACACTGCGCGATAGGTCTCGGAGGTCGAATCTTCGAGCGTCGAGGCGTAGGCCTCTCTCAGATCGAGCAGTCGCTCCGCGAGCTGGTCGACGACGAGCTGGTAGTCGCCGAACAGCTCCTCGGACTCGTCGCGCGTCGCGGTTGTCCAGGCGGCATCCGCCGCGGCTGCCTCCTCGAACAGCGACGCCTCGTCGGCTACGAAGAGATCGAGCTGGCGGTGAACGACGTCGGCGAAACGGCTGCGTCCTGGCATCGGAGTGAAGACTAGGCGCGTCAGAATGGCGCGATGCCCGACGAGTCGACATTCGAGGAAGCACGCGCTCAGTTTCCGGTCCTCGAGCGGGTCGCCTACCTGAACGCGGGTAGCTCAGGGCCGCTCACGCGCGCGACGGTCGAGGCGATGAACGCCGAGGAGGATCGCAACCTCTACGAAGGGCGCATGGGTCGGGAGTACATCGAGCGTTACCTCGCCCTCCGCGCCGAGCTTCGCGAGATTCTCGGCGGTCTGGTCGGAGCTGAAGCACAACGGATCGCGCTGACGGCGTCGACGACCGAAGGCTGCAACATCGTCCTCGCGGGACTCGACCTCGACGAAGGGGACGAGGTGGTGACGACGACCGACGAGCACTTCGGGCTACTCGGCCCACTGCATGCCTCGCGTGCCCGCGTCGTCGTCGTTCCGCCCGACCCCGAGCTGATCGCCGCCGCGGTCACCGCGCGCACGCGGCTGATCGCGGTCTCGCAGGTGCTCTGGACCACCGGCGCCGTGCTTCCGGTGCACGAGCTGCGGGATCAGACTGGCGTCCCGATTCTTGTCGATGGCGCACAGTCGGTAGGCGCGATTCCGGTGGCTGCGGCCGGTCTCGACTTCCTGACTATCTCGGGACAGAAGTGGCTCTGCGGCCCCGAGGCCACCGGTGCGCTCGTCGTCGCGGAGCCGGAGCGGCTACGTGTCGCACGCCCGAGCTACTTCTCCCAGGAGTCGTACGACCCAGACGGAGCATTCGTTCCCCAACCTGGAGCGCGGCGGTTCGATCCGAACTGGGTTCCGACTTCGTCGCTCGCAGGGCTGCGCGCGGCAATTGCCGGCCAGCCTCCGTGGGGTTTCGAGCGGGCTCAGGCGCAGGCCGAGCACTGCCGCGAGCTCCTGGGCGCGGCCGGCCAGGATCTCGTCACGCCGACTGTACGAGGCACGCTCGTCTCCTGGCGACCCGACGAGGAGACGGCGGCAGTCGTCGAGCGGCTCGGCTCGGAGGGGGTGCTCGTCCGCGACCTCCCGGGCACGGGCCTCGTCCGCGCGTCGGTCGGCTGGTGGACGAGCAGGGACGACCTCGAGCGGCTCGTCGCCGGCCTCACGAGCGGCAGCTCCTAGCCCTTCCGCTGCCTGCCTGTCCGGCGAGCGCTGTCGCCAACGATCAGGCCGCGTCCGCGGCCGTCCGCAAGCCGAGCTCCTTGGCGATCGGCTGCACCGCGGCCACGACGTTCGCGATGTGCTCGTCGAGTGGGAGGCCGAGGAGCTCCGCGCCCCCGTGGACCTCGTCCCGATGCACGCCTGCTGCAAAGGACGGCTGTTTCAGCTTCTTCTTCACCGACTTCGGCTCGAGGCCGTCGAGCCCAGTCGGACGCACGAGCCCGCAGGCGTGCACGAAGCCCGAGAGCTCGTCGCAGGCGAACAGCACCTTCTTGAGCTGCGTGTCTCGTGGCATGGCGAGGTGCTCGGCATGCGATAGCACGGCTTCGATCAACTCCTCTGGGTAGCGCTCCTCACGCAGGATCGGCGCACCGTCTTGTGGATGCTTGTCGAGCGTGGGGTGGATCTCGTAGTCGAAGTCGTGCAGGAGCGCGACGCAGCCCCAGTGCTCTTCGTCTTCGCCGTAGAGCCGCGCGTACCAACGGACCGAGGCCTCGACCGCAAGCGCATGCCGCAGGAGCGCCTCGCTCTTCGTGTGGTGGGTGAGCGTCTCCCACGCCTGCTCACGTGTCGGCTGCACGGCGCAGTACGATAGCCGCCGCCGTTGGACACTGAATTGAGCGAGCGCGTGATCGCGCCGTACGGAAGTTGGTCGTCGCCGCTGACCGCGGATGTCGTCGCGCGCGCCGGTGTCCGGCTGACCATGGCGTCGCTCGAGAACGGCGTCGCCCGCTGGCTCGAGGGCCGCGCCGACGAAGGCGGCCGGGTCGTGCTCGTGCAGGCCGCGCTTCGCGAGAGCCCGTCCCACGTCACCCCGGTTGACGTCACGCCGATTGATGTCACTCCGGCCGACTTCAATCTGCGAACGCTGGTGCACGAGTACGGCGGCGGCGCGTATTGCGTTCACGACGGAATCGTCTTCTGCTCGCGCTTCGACGACCAGCGCCTGTATCGGATCGATCCCGGACGAGAGCCCGTCCCGATCACGCCGGACGTCGAAGGACGACGCCACCGGTACGCGGACGGGCGCGTGAACCCGTCGGGCGAGCTCTGGATCGGTGTTCGGGAGCGACATCCCGAGGACGACCATCCGGCGAAGGTCATCAACGAGCTCGTTGCGTTACCGACCGACGGCTCCGCGGAGCCTCGCGTCATCGCCGGGAACCGCGACTTCTACTCGAGCCCACGGGCCTCGCCCGACGGAATGCTGCTCTGCTTTCTCGCCTGGAACCTGCCCTGGATGCCCTGGGACGGATGCGAGCTCTTCGTTGCGGATCTTGGCGCCGACGGGACGCTCAGCGAAGTCGAGCTCGCCGCCGGCAAGGATGGCGAAGAGTCGATCTGGCAACCCGAATGGAGCCCGAGCGGCGACCTCGTGTTCGTGAGCGACCGGAGCGGCTGGTGGAACCTGGAGCGGATAAGGGACGGCGAGCGGGCGGCTCTCCACACGATGGAGGCCGAGTTCGGTTATCCGGCCTGGGTCTTCGGCGGCAGCTCGTACGACTTCCTCGACGACGGGACGATGCTCTGCTCGTACGAAAGCGAGGGTCGTACGTCATTCGCCGTCCTCGATCCCGAGTCGGGCTCCCTGGAACCGCTCGACCTCCCCTACGACGCCTTGTGGGGGACTCCGCAACTCGTTGCCGAGGGCTCGACAGCGCTTTTCCTGGCCGGCTCGGCGACGATCCCTAATCACGTCGTGGCGCTGGACGTGCCGACTCGCCGTCTGACGGTGCTCCGCACGAGCATCGATGCTCCGATCGACGCGACGTACTTCTCCATCCCGCGCTCGCTCGAGTTTCCGACCGAGAACGGCCTCACCGCGCACGCGCTCTTCTACCCACCGACGAACCCCAGATACGACGCGCCCGCCACTGAGCGGCCGCCGGTCATCGTCATGAGCCACGGCGGGCCGACCGGAGCTGCGTCGTCGATCCTCGACCTCCAGACCCAGTTCTGGACGACACGAGGCTTTGCCGTGGTCGACGTCAACTACGGCGGCTCTACGGGCTACGGACGCGAGTATCGCGAGCGCCTGAACGGTGAGTGGGGCGTTGTCGACCTCGCCGATTGCGTCAACGCGGCGCGGCATCTGGCCGACCTCGGCCAGGTGGATCCGGACAGGTTCCTGATCAGAGGCGGAAGCGCAGGCGGGTACACGACCATCTGCGCGCTGACGTTTACCGACGTCTTCTCAGCCGGCGCGTCGTACTTCGGGATCGCCGATCTCGAGCCGACTCCGGACGGCCACACGCACAAGTTCGAGTTTCGCTACGAGCACACCCTGCTCGGCCCGTACCCGGAGACTGCCGAGATCTTCCGCGCGCGCAGCCCGATCAACTTCGTCGACCGGCTGTCCACGCCCATGCTCGTCCTCCAGGGAACGGACGACGAGATCGTCCCGCAGGAGCAGGCAGAACTCATCGTCGCGGCTCTCCGAGAGCGCGGAGTGGCGCACGCGTACCTCCTCTTCGAAGGCGAGGGACACGGGTTTCGGAAAGCCGAGAACATCGTGGCCTCCCTCGAGGCCGAGCTGTCCTTCTATGCCCAGGTGCTGGGCGTCGAGCCGGGGGACGCCGTGCCGAAGCTCAGCGTCATCAATCTCTGATCGACGTAGCGCGCATATGTCCTTGAGACGTCCGATCCGATGAGCCTGAGTACCATTGCGCGCGCCATGCAGTCCTTCGTGATCGAAGGCGGCCGCCCCCTCACCGGCACTGTTCGCGCGTCCGGGAACAAAAACGGCGCGCTTCCCATCCTCGCGGCCAGCGTCCTCGCCTCGGACGAGGTGAGGCTGTCGAACGTCCCCCGGATTCAGGACGTGGAGACGATGCTCGAGCTACTCGCGGACATCGGCGCTGACGTCGAGTGGACCGGAGACAACGAGGTGCGCGTCGATCCGCAAGGGATCGAGAAGACCCATCTCGATCCCGATCTCTGTCGCGAGATTCGTGCGTCGTTCCTGCTCGCGGGACCGCTGCTCTCCCGCTTCGGCCATGTCAGCGTGCCTCCGCCCGGTGGGGATGTCATCGGCCGGAGAAGACTCGACACGCATGTGCACGCGTTCGCGGCGCTCGGCGCCGACTTCCAACTCGACGGCGTCTACGAGCTCACCGCAGACAAACTCACGGGCACCCGCGTGTACTTGGACGAAGCATCGGTGATGGGGACGGAGAACGCGATCATGGCCGCGGCTCTCGCAGACGGGAAGACGGTGCTGGGCCATGCCGCGTGCGAGCCTCACATCCAAGATCTTTGCCGGTTTCTCGCCTCCCTCGGCGCGTCGATCTCGGGAGTCGGCTCCAACTGCATCCACGTCGAGGGCGTCGAGCGCCTGCGTGGAGGCAAATATCGAATCGGCCCCGACCATATCGAGGTCGCGAGCTTCGTCGGGCTGGCGGCGGCGACCGGAGGAGAAGTCGTCATCGAGGGCGTGGAGCCGGACGACCTCATCTCCATCGTTCCCGCCTTCCGGAAGCTGGGGATCGAGATGGAGGTCGGCGACTCGTCCGTACGCGTTCCGGCCGGACAGGATCTGCATGTCGAGGACGACCTCGGAAATCAGGTGCCGAAGATCGAGAGCGGCATCTGGCCGGCGTTCCCCGCCGACCTCACGTCCATCGCCGTGACCGTCGCTACGCAGGCGCGAGGCACCATCCTCATCTTCGAGAAGATGTTCGAGAGTCGCCTGTTCTTCGTCGACAAGCTCGTCTCCATGGGGGCCCGCATCATCCTCTGCGACCCGCACCGGGCCGTGGTCACCGGCCCCGCCCGGCTCGTCGGTCAACGTCTCGAGAGTCCCGACATTCGCGCCGGGATGGCAATGGTGATCGCGGCGCTCTGTGCTGAGGGCCACTTGAGCATCGGCAACATT
>JACCVK010000183.1 GCA_013698195.1 Actinomycetota bacterium
GGCTCGGACTGCACGTGCTCCGCCCCGGCATGCCGTTTTTGGCCAGGGCACTGCTTCGCCGGTCGCGCGCGTCGGCGCTCGTTCTCCACCACGAGCTGGTCGGCGAGGGGCTCGTGCGCTATGCCCAGAGGCGCGGCGTTCCGGTGGTCGTCTGGACGGTCGACGAGCCGCGTGACGTCGAGCGTCTTGACCGTATAGGAGTCGATGCGATGGTCGTGAACAATCCCGTCATGTTCACCTCTACACTTTCGGTGTGAAGAGGGGGACTCTCTTGGTCGCCGCGGGAATGCTCGCGGTGTGTGCGCTGCTCGGGCTCGCGTCGGGATTCGCGCTAGCGTCGACTGACATCGCGCCGTCGCAGACGACCGACCCCCCGCCCACGACGTCGCCGCCGCCGACCGAGACGAGCCCGACTCCGCCGCCTGCGCTGCCGCCGAAGCGCCAGCTCATCGAGCCGGGAGTCATCGTCGGAGGAATCGCAGTCGGCTGGTTGACGTCGCGAACCGCGAGTGACCTCGTGCGCAAGACATTCTCGCGACGGCTCGTCCTGGTCGCAGGCCCAGGCCAGCGGGTGCGTATCGCACCGCAGGACCTCGGAGCCAGCGCGAGGATCGAGAAGGCGATCCGACGGGCCTCGAGCGCTCGACCGGGCGCTCAGATTCCGCTCGAGGTCGTGGTGTCGCGCTCCAAGCTCAAGAGCTACGTCGAGAAGCTGGCCGCGCGTTTCGACCGCAAGGCGATCGACGCGGGAGTCGTGCTCTCGGGGATCAGGCCGCGGTTCGTCGAGGCGCAAGACGGGCGGCAGCTCCGGGCAAACCGCACCGGCCTCGCGCTCCGGATCTCGCTCGCGACTCACATGCGCGACCCCATCCCGCTCGACTTCGACGTCACGAAACCCGAGGTCAGAACGACGAAGGTTGGCTCCGCGATTGTCATCCTCCGCGACTCGAAGCGGCTCCTCCTCTACTCGACGAAGAAGATGGTCCGCCGATTTGGAATCGCGACCGGGCAGTCGTCGTATCCGACCCCGACCGGCGACTACGAGATCACGACCATGCAGCGCAACCCGTGGTGGTATCCGCCGCCCTCCGACTGGGCAGCGGAATCCGACCCCGTTCCGCCTGGTCCCGGCAATCCGCTCGGCACGCGCTGGATGGGGATCTCGGCGCCGTACGTCGGGATTCATGGAACACCGGACGCGGCCTCGATCGGGTACTCGGCGTCGCACGGCTGCGTGCGCATGCGCATTCCCGATGCCGAGTGGCTGTTCCGGCGGGTGGAAGTGGGGACGCCCGTGTTCATCCTCTCCCGCTAGGTGCTTCGCGACGCACATACGGTCGTGCGTCGACGACGAGAACCGAGCGGGCCTAGCAAGCAGGCCCGAGCACGCAGGGAGGGCCTGCTCGCCGATATTGGCCCGACTGAGGACGACGGCATGCGAAGCGTTCGCAGTCGCGCGATGTGCGGCCGTCTCTGCGTCGGGGAGCACCACGCGTGAGTCGCCGCCTGCTGCTGGTCGCGCAGGGTACGGCTATCGGGCTCGTCGTGCTGCTCTTCGCGCTCCTGCTCTGGAAGCTCGTTGCCGACGAGGGCGGCTCGATCGCATCGGCGACGGATCGCGGCGAGCGCCCGCCGGCTCCCGAATTCACGCTCGAGCGACTCGACCGCGAAGGCGACCTGACTCTGTCCTCCTTGCGCGGGAAGGCGGTCGTCCTCAACTTCTGGGCCTCGTGGTGCATTCCGTGCAAGGAGGAGGCGCCGTACCTCGAGGAGGTGTGGCAGGCGAACCGCGACGACGGTCTCGTCGTCGTCGGGCTCGATGCCAAGGACTTCCGCCGCGACGCTCGGGCGTTCGCGGAGCGCTTCGAGCTCACGTTCCCGATCGTCTACGACGGGCCGGGATCGACGCTCTCGAGCTGGGGCGTGCAGGGCTTTCCGGAGACGTTTGTCATCGACCGCCGGGAACGGGTCGTCGAATCGTTCCTCGGGGCGGTCAACTCGGACGAGGATCGCGCACGTCTACGCGCGGCCATCGAGCGTGCGCTCGAGCCGTGAAGCGCTTCGCCCCCACGCTCGTTCTTACCATTGCTCTCGGACTCCTCGTCCCGGTCTCGGTCTGGGCGGCTGACCCGCCGAGCGCGGCCGATCTCGAGGCAGAGCTCGTCTGCCCCGTCTGCGAGACGACCCTCGACCAGTCGAACGCTCCTGTCGCCGAGCGCATGAAGGTGTTCATCCGCGAGCGGATCGCGGCGGGTGACACGGAGCAAGAGATCAAGGACGCGCTCGTCGCGGAGTTCGGGTCCGGCGTGCTCGCAACGCCGGGCAAACGCGGGTTCGGGCTGCTCGCCTGGTTGATACCGCTCGCCGCGATCGCGGTCGGGGCGCTCGCCGTCGGCCTGCTCGTCCGTGGCTGGACAAGGCGGGGGGTGCCGGCCGACGATGATCCGGCCCCGCTCGACGCGGGCCTCGAGCGGCGGCTCGACGAGGAGCTCGCGCGCTTCGACGGCTGACGTGGATCCCGGCTCAGCCCTCGCCGCGTTCGTCGCCGGCTTCGTCTCCTTCCTCGCGCCCTGCGTCCTCCCGCTCGTCCCGGGCTACCTCTCGGCGATCTCCGTCCTCGACGCGAGCGAGCTCGGCCGGCCCGGACACGCGCGACGCGTCATCGCCGCCAGCGTGCCCTTCGTCCTCGGCTTCACGATGTTCTTCGTCTCGCTGGGCGTTGGGGCGGCGCTCGTCGGCGGTCGCCTGTTCAGCGACCAGTTTCTGCTCGAGAAGGTTGCGGGCTTCGTGCTCGTCGTCTTCGGACTCGCGTTCACGGGGCTCCTGCCCTGGCCGGAGCGGCTCGTTGGCGCGCGGCTGGTGCAGGGTGCGCGTGGAAGTGGTTCCCGACTATTCCTCGGCGGAGCGTTCGCAGTATGCGCCGCCCCCTGCATCTCGCCTGTCCTCGGCGGGATCCTGGTGCTCGCGGGCTCGTCCGGCACGGTCGTCGAGGGCGCGCTGCTGCTGGGGGTCTACTCGCTCGGGCTCGCTGTTCCGTTCGTACTCGTCGGCGTTCTCTTCACCAGGGCAATGGGCGCTTTCCGCTGGCTGCGCGACCACTACCGCGTCATCCAGTTCGTCGGTGGCGCGATCATGGTCGCGCTCGGCCTCCTGCTCTTCTTCGAGCGCTTCTACGTCCTCCGCATCTACCTGAACCGTTTCCTCCTGTGGCTCGGGCTCGAGCCCGCTTTCTAGACCTCGACTGGATGTAGGTCGAGGTGACCGGCAGTGACGTCTCGCTCTGCCGCTTCGACCTGCGCGAGGAGCGAGGCGACGTCGACGCCGCGATGGAAAGGTGCGTAGGGACTCAATCGGCGACGCGCCTTCTCGAGTTGCCGCTCGCAACCGGGACCGTTTCGGCGCTCCGCGTGCAGCCATGCGACCGCGACATGTACGAGGCCCTGGAGAAAGTCACGCTCGGCTCCGGGTGCCTCTCGCCACTCGTCCTCGAGCTCCTCGTGCGCCTCGAAATAGGCGCCCTTTCCGATCAGCTCGAGTCCGGCGTCGAGTCCCACGGCTCGATTATCGAACGCCTTCGGACTGCTAGTGTCGCGGCCGTGGCGACGATCCTGCTGGCTGGGGTCGACCTGTTCTTCCGGGGCAAGCTCGAAGGACTTCTGTCCGCGCACAAGCTCGTGACGAGCGACAGCGTCTCGGCCCCGGATCTCGTGATTGCGGACATCGCACGGGTCGAGCCGGAGGAGGTCGTCGAGGCGTGGCCGGACATCCCGATCGTCGGCTTCACGAACCACACGGACCGCGCCGGCCTCCAGCGTGCGCACGCCGCGGGCTTCGATCAGGTGATCGTCAAATCGGCGCTCGTGGAGCGCGCCGGGGCGCTCGTGGACGAGCTCATCGGCGTGGCCTGACCAGGCTCTCGTAGCCGGCCGGGAGCGGCCAAGTGCCTCGGTAGACTCGTCCGCGTGACGTACATCATCGCCGAGCCCTGCATCGACATCAAAGACCTCTCGTGCGTCGATGTGTGCCCGGTCGACTGCATCCACGTGTTCGAGCGGATCCTCATCATCGATCCGGAGGAATGCATCGACTGCGGTGCATGCGAGCCGGAGTGCCCGGTCGAGGCGATCTTTCCGGAGGACGCGCTCCCCGACAAATGGAACGCGTTCGTCGAGATCAACTACGCGTTTCCCGACGCCGCGAAGATCAACCCGCTCGTGGACAAGTACGCCGAGGAGAACGACGTCCACAACGAACCGCTCGAGTAGCAGAGGTCAGGAAGGCAGGAGATAGAGGCAGGGCCTGACGTCGCCCGGCAGCGGCGAAGACGCAACCTTCGCTACCCGGTAACGGCGTTCCCCGTTCTCGACCTCCGAGCCGACGAGCGGCACCTCGCCCTCCTGCTCGACGAGCCGGTAACCGGCGGGCGACCATACGAAGAGGAGATATCCACCTGTGCCGTTGGTGATCGCGGACACGATCCGATCGTAGCTACCGGCGCGCCGAGGAGGGAGGAAGCTCCACGCGTATCGAGGCCCCACGAGGCCAGCGCGCCTCCGAAGCGAAGCGGCCGTTCAGCGTCGCCGCCCTGTCCGCCAGCAGCTCGAGCACCGCGCTGCGGCGCTCGGGAGGCCCGTCGTCCGCGATCAACAGCTCTGCTCCCCCGCCTTCGAGCCCGCGCAGCCCAACATCGATGCGCGTGAGCGCGCCGCGCCGCACGGCCTGTTCGAGGGCGTCCCGAACGATCTGAAAGAGCCCCGTCTGCGCGTGCTCGCCGAGGCTGTCGCCGTGCTCGACGTCAAGGACGACCTCGACGCCACGACGGGAGGAAACGCGCCGTCCGAGCGCCTCGACCGCTGACGCGAACCCGAGCGCGCGGAGCGCGCGAGGCTCGAGATCCTCACACAGGGCACGCAGGTCCTGCCCCGCCTCCCGTGTGAGCGCGAGTCCACGGGTCAAGAGCTCCAAGGCGTCCTGCCGGTCTCCGTCCCTAAGGGCCGCGAGCGCGGAATCGACGATCTGCGTGATCGCCGCCACATGCTGCACCGGGCCGTCGTGGATCAACTCGGCGAGGCGCCGGCGTTCTTCTTGCTCGGCCAGGATCCGCTCGCCGACGAGTGCCCGCTCGGAGTCGGAGCTCAATCGATCATCGCCTCGCGAAGGGCGATGGCAACCGCCTGCGTGCGCGTGTCGGCCTCGAGCTTCGCAAGGATGTGGCGGACGTGGCTCTTGACGGTCTCCTGGCTGATGAAGAGCTTCGCCGCGACGTCGACGTTCGACATGCCGTCTGCGAGCAGTTGCAGGATCTCGCGCTCTCGCGGCGTTAGGACGTCCAGCTGGCCGCGACTGGCGATGAACTCGGCCATGAGCGCCGGGTCGACGAACGTGTCTCCTGCGGCAACTTTCTCGATGGCGCGAATGAGCGTCTCGTGGGGGGTCTCCTTGAGGATGTAGCCGCGCGCGCCCGACTCGAGTCCGCGTTGCATGAGCGAGCGCTCGCCGTAGGCGGTGAAGATGAGGACGGCGGTGCCCGGCATCTTCTCGAGGATCTGCTCCGTCGCCTCGAGCCCGTCCATGTCCGGCATGCGGAGATCCATGATCACCACGTCCGGGCGCCGGCGCTCGGTCAGCGTGACGGCGGACTTTCCGTCCGTCGCCTCGCCGATCACGCGAATGTGGGGGGAGCGGGAGAGCGCCAAACGGAGCCCCTCGCGGACGACCTCATGGTCGTCGGCGATCAGGCAGGTGATCTCATCGGCCACGCGGCCAGTCTACGAGGCGGTCCGGCCGGTTCCTCCCTCCCGGAAAGGGGGATATCTCGTCACGCCCAACTAGACAACAAGGCTGAGCTGTGCAGGCTCGCGTTCACGTGCGCGCTCGGTCCGCCGGTAGCGCTCCGAAAGCTGCGTGGCCCGAGCCGCCACGCGCACCCGCTCGCGAATCGGGGCGGCGATCGCGGACGGGAGGTAAGCGCGTTCCGCGAACAGCTCCTCGTACCGGGTCACGTGCTCGGGCCAGTCGCGCGCGAGCGCCGCCAGGAAGTGCTCGCGCACCGCGGGTCTCAGATGGACGGGCGCCGCCCAGACGCCTCGTGCTCCAGCGGCCTTTGCCGCGTGCACGACGGCGTCGAGCTGCTCCCGGCGGTCGGAGAGGCCGGGAAGGATGGGAGCGAGCCCGACCCCGACGTCCACTCCCGCCGAGGCGATGCGTCGCACCGCCTCGAGCCGGCTCGACGGCGGGGCGGTTCCCGGCTCCGTCGTCCTCCACACGCGCTCGTCGAGCGTCGGAATCGAGAAGGTGACGCTCACCTCGACTCGCTTCGAGGCCTCGAGCAGCACGTCGATGTCGCGGACGGCCAGTGGCCCCCGTGTGATGATCGAGAAGGGAGTCCAAGCCTTCTCGAGCTCGACGATGCATGCACGGGTGAGCCGAAACCGCCCTTCCGCGGGCTGGTACGGGTCGGTCGCGGTGCCGATCGCGACCTCGTCGCGCACCCAGGACCGCCGGGCGAGCTCGCGCGCAAGTACGTCGGCCACGTTCGTTTTCACTCGGATGGATCGCCCGTAGCGCTCGTCGGAAGGTCGGTCAGCCCGCCGCTCGAAGTTCGGCACGTAGCAGAACGTGCAGCGATGGACGCAGCCCATATAGGGGTTGAGCGACCAGCGGAAAGGCATGCCCCGGACCGGGTTGAGCGCCGATTTGCACGGCTCCATCCGGTACTCGACGCGCATGTGGTCAGTATAGAACGTATGTTCGTATGAGACCAGCGCTGTAGCGTTGCCCGCATGGCCGAGCCCGAGCTTCCCGGCGGAATCAGGCAGGTCACCCGTCCGCTGCCAACGCGGCCCGGGCACGTGCACGCGTACCTGCTGCCCGGTGAGGACGGGTGGACGATCGTCGACACCGGCATCGGTCTCCCGGACGCGAAAGAGAGCTGGCGGGCCGAGCTCGAGCGGGCAGGAGGACAGGTGGCGCGCATCTTCGTGACGCACTTCCACCCTGATCACGTCGGTGCGGCGGCGGATCTCCACGAGCTGACCGGCGCGCCCGTCTACCAGGGGACGCTCGACTACGCACAGTGCGAGCTTGTGTGGGGGAACCCGGCGTGGCCCGAGCGGCTCATCGACTGGTTTCGACTGCACGGGACCCCGGATGACGTGACCGAGGAGCTCGTGGGGCAGAGCTCCGTCTACCGTCCGTACATCCGCTACCAGCCGGATCCGATCCTCGTGCGCGCGGGGGAGTGGCTCGATGGCTGGGAGCTGGTGGCGGCTGCGGGGCACGCCGACGGGCAGCTTTGCCTGCTGAAGGACGGCGTCCTTCTAGCGGCGGATCACGTGCTCGAGCGGATCTCTCCGACCGTGGGCCTCTGGCCCGCCAGCCGTCCGGATCCGCTCGGCGACTATCTGGAGGCGCTCGACCGGACGGTCAAGATCGAACCGCGCATCGCGCTGCCCGGTCACGGCGAGCTCATCGCCGACCCGGCCGGTCGGGCGCGTGAGCTTCAAGAGCATCATCGGATCAGGCTCCAGGAAGCCGTGGCTGCATTCGGCCCGAAACCGTTGAGCGGCTACGAGCTTTCCCTCGTGCTCTGGGGCGACGTTCTGAAGCCTGCTGCGCGACGGTTTGCGGTCGCCGAGTCGCTCTCCCATGCGGAGCGGCTTGTACGGGTCGGCGCGGCCGTCCGTCACGAGGTCGACGGGGCTGTTTCCTATACTGCGGCCTGATCGTGGACGACGACGAGCTGCCGCCTAGTACCGGCGCCCGCGCGGGCTTCTCTCTAGTGGGGGCACTCCTGCCGACTTGAGCACGTCCCTGCGCATCGTCGTCATCTTCCTACTCGTGTTCGCGAACGCGATCTTCGTCGCGGCCGAATACGCGCTCGTGACCGCCCGCCGGAGCCGGCTCGAGGAGCGGGCAGTGAAGGGCGGGCTCGGGGCTCGAACGGCGCTTCGCCTGATGGACGACCCGGTGCGGTTCATCAGCACCGTGCAGATCGGGATCACGGTCTCCGCGATCCTCCTCGGCGCTATCGGCGAGCCGCTTCTCTCCGAGCTCATGGATCCACCGCTCTCGAACACCGTCGCGTTCCTGATCGCGTTCGCGATCCTGACGTACCTCTCCGTTGTCGTCGGCGAGCTCGTGCCGAAAGCGGTCGCGCTCCAGAAGGCGGAGCCGATCGCGGTCGCGCTCGCGGTTCCGCTCGACTGGATCGCGCGCTTCGCGCACCCGGTCGTCTGGGCGCTCCAGGTCTCAGCGAACGTCCTCCTCAAAGGTCTGCGGGTCAAGCCCGCCCCAACCGGGATGATCGCCTACACGCGCGAGGACATCCGGTACAGCGTCGCGGCTGCCGAGGACGTCGGCGAGCTGCACCAGGCCGAGGAAGAGATGCTCTACAAGGTCTTCGACTTCGCGTCGAAGGAGGTCTCGGCGGTCATGGTGCCGCGGCCCGAGGTGGTTGCGATCTCGGTGGACGTGACTCCCGAAGAGGCGCTGGCGACGATCCTCGACTCGCCGTACACGCGCTACCCGGTCTTCCGGGAGTCGCTCGATCACATCGTCGGCGTCCTACACGTGCGCGACCTGTTCGCGGCCATGCACGATCAAGGGATTGCCGCGGTCGAGCTGGAAGCGATCCTCAGGCCCGGATACGTCGTGCCGGAGACAAAGGATCTCGCCGCGCTCCTTGCGGACTTCAGGCGCAAGAAGCAGCACCAAGCGATCGTCGTCGACGAGTACGGGACGATGGCGGGGATCGTGACGCTCGAGGACATCCTCGAGGAGATCGTCGGCGAGATCGAGGACGAGTTCGATCTGCCCGACGAGTCGGTCGAGCGCGTCGACGAGAAGAGGATCCGCATCGACGGCACGTTCACCATCGACGACTTCAACGAGCAGTTCGCCACGGAGCTCGAGCAGGACGACTACCACACGATGGCGGGTCTCGTCTTCGGCACGCTTGGGCGCCAGCCTGAGGTCGGGGACTCGGTCGCAGTCAACGGTCTTCGCCTCGAGGTGCTCGAGGTCGACGGCTCCCGCATCGGACGTATCGAGATCGAGTTCGACGCCGAAGAGCAGCCTGCCGGTGCGCCAGAGGCCGCCTAGCTCCGTGCACCTGGCGTGAGCTCGGGCGCGCGCGCGGTCTTCAGCCACCGCGACTTCAGGCTCTACTGGATAGCGATATTCGCGGAGGGCTTCGGGCTCACGATGGCGCTCGTCGCCATCGGCTGGCAGGTCTACTCCGTTCGCGGGAACGCGCTCGACCTCGGCCTGGTGGGGCTGGCGGAGTTTCTCCCGCTCCTCCTGTTCGCGCTTCCCGCCGGGCAGCTCGCCGACCGCGTCTCGCGCCGGCGCCTGCTCGTCGTCATGGTCGTGCTGGACATCGTGATGCTCGGCGGGCTGCTCGTCGTCACCGTCTCGGGAGCGGACGAGGTCTGGCCCTTCTTCGCGCTCGCGTTCCTCTTCGGCACGAGCAGCGCCCTCGGTGCTCCGGCGGGCCGTGCGCTCACACCCTCGCTCGTGCCGGAGGAGTTGCTCGTCAGCGCGCTCGCGCAGCGCTCGATCGTGAACCAGATCTCGCTCGTGAGCGGGCCGGCGGTCGGCGGTCTCCTGTTCGCCGTGCGCGCTGAGCTCGTCTATGCGATCGCAATCGCTCTGGCGCTCGTCTCGCTGGTCTGCTTCCTCTCGTTGCGCACGGGACGGATGCCCGCGGCGGAAGGCGTCGAAGGTCTGAACGAGGTGCTCGCAGGCGTTCGCCACATCCGGCGCACGAACGTCCTGCTCGGCGCGATCTCCCTCGATCTCTTCGCGGTGCTCCTCGGTGGCGCGGTTGCCCTGCTGCCGATCTTCGCGAAGGACGTGCTCGAGGTAGGCCCGACGGGGCTCGGCCTCTTGCGCGCGGCCCCCGCGCTCGGCGCGTTCATCGCCGCGCTCTGGCT
>JACCVK010000304.1 GCA_013698195.1 Actinomycetota bacterium
CTTCGGCCACGAGGTCGAGGACGTTGCGAAGCTCACCCGGGCGATCTGGGATGAGCAGCCGGATCGCGAGGAAGCGCCCGGCACGAGTGAGGCCGTGTCGCATCACCGAGACGAGCGTCGTCGCGTCGATGTTGCCCCCGGACAGCACGACTGCGACCGGCCCCTGGCCGTCCACCCGGCCGGCCAGCAATGCGGCGAGGCCGACCGCACCGGCGCCCTCGACGAGGAGCTTCGTTCGCTCGAGGCAGAGAACGAGCGCCTCGGCAATCGCCTCGTCGGACACCTCCACGACCTCGTCCAGCGTCCGCTCGAGGATCGCCGACGTGAGCTCGCCGCGCTCCTTGACAGCTATGCCGTCCGCGATCGTGTAACCACCCGGCTGACAGACGATTCCGAGAATGCGCACGCTCTGGTTCCGCTCGCGTAGGGCCAGCGAGATCCCGGCGGCGAGCCCGCCTCCACCGACCGGGATGAGAATCGTTTCCGCCTCCGAGGCCTGCTCGGCGAGCTCGAGCCCGATCGTTCCCTGACCGGCGACGACACGCGGCTCTTCGAATGCGTGGATCAAGGTCGCGGCCGTCCGTTCGACGTGCTGCACCGCAGCCGCGACGGCAGCCTCGAAGTCCGCGCCACCGAGCTCGACCTGGCCGCCGTAAGAACGCGTTGCCTCGACCTTCGCCATCGGCGCGTCCTCCGGCATGAACACCGTCGCCGGGATGCCCGCTTCGCGCGCGGCCCACGCGACGGCCTGACCGTGGTTCCCCGCGCTCGCAGCAACCACACCGGCCTCTCGCTCCTTGGGGCCGAGCGTCGCGATCGTGTTGTACGCGCCCCTGATCTTGAAGGAGCCCGTGCGCTGAAGGTTCTCGGCCTTCAGAAGAACGGGCCTGCCTACGAGCCGCGAGAAGGTCTCCGACGGGTAGACGGGCGTCTCGCGAGCGACGCCCAGCAGGCGCTCGCGTGCGGCTTCGATGTCGGAGATCGTCGGCGCGTCGCTCACGGCGTCACACCGCTTCGGTCTGAATCGAGCCGGTACACCTGCTCCAGGATCTCCCGGACGGCCGAAAGCGGGTCGAGCTCGCGCCGCTGCACCTGGCCGAGTAGGCGCTCGAGCTCCGGATCGCTGCGCACGGCAGACTCGAGATGCGCCTTCGCCCGGTTAGACGCCACGGCGAAGACCTCAGCGACGAGGTTCCAGCGGCGGCGCTCTTCAAGCCTTCCGTCCTCGAGGAGAGCGGCTCGGTGCCTCTCGAGCTCGCCCCAGAGCTCGGACACGTTCTCGCCGCGAACCGCCTCCGTGAGAACGATGGGCGGCCGCCGCTCCGCTTCGGCCAGACGGACGATCGATCGCACCTCGTTGAGCATCGTCTTCGCGCCGGGATGATCCATCTTGTTGATTGCGATCACGTCCGGGATCTCCATGATTCCGGCCTTCAACGCCTGCACGGAGTCACCCGAGCCGGGCATGAGGACGAGCAGCACGCTGTCCGCGATGCCCGTCACCTCGACGTCGCTCTGCCCGGCACCGACCGTCTCGACGAAGACGACATCCTTCCCGAACGCGTCGAGCAGTAGCACCGCTTGCAGGGTGGTCTCGGCGAGCCCGCCGAGATGGCCGCGCGAGCCCATCGAGCGAATGTAGACCCCCGGGTCGAGAAAGTGCTCGCTGAGTCGAATCCTGTCCCCGAGCAGCGCGCCGCGCGAGAACGGGCTCGAGGGGTCGACCGAGACCACGCCCACCGTCTGCTCGAGGCCGCGGAGGTGGGAGACGAGCGCGCCGATCAGCGACGACTTGCCGACGCCCGGAGGGCCGGTGATCCCGATGACGGTCGCGCGGCCTGTCTCCGGATAGAGCTCGCGCACGACCGGATAGGCGAGCGGATCGCCGTTCTCGACGAGCGAGATCGCGCGGGCGAGCGCGCGCCGGTCGCCGTCACGGATCCCCGCAATCAACTCCTCGAGGGGCCATTCGCGCCTCGCCACGATGCGCCACTCTACGCGCGAGCGGCGTCGTTACTTCGAAGGGCGGCGCGCCTCGAGCTTTCGCCGCTCCTCGATCTGCTCGAGCAACGTCGCGATGCGCTCGAGCCCGGTTGTGGAGACGTCGTCCGGCACCGGATCGAAGTCGGGAGACGCGAGCGGCGCAGGCTCAATCGCAGGGTCGGAC
>JACCVK010000235.1 GCA_013698195.1 Actinomycetota bacterium
GCGCGGTTCAGCTCACGTGCCGAGCCGCGCTCGAGGAGCAGGCTCGTCGTGACGGAGGCGACGTCGACGTCGAGCGCGTATACCGCCACCCACCGACGTTCCCGCTCGACCCCGACACGGGCCAGACGACGGGCGAGCGCTCGCACGTCGCTTTCGCGGTCGCGGCGATGCGCGTCGTCGTGGAGGTCGATGTCGAGCTTGGCCTCACCCGCGTCGTCTGGATCGGAACGGCACAAGACGTCGGGCACGCGCTCGACCGGATCGCGGTCGAGGGCCAGATCGAGGGCGGCACTGCGCAGGGCCTCGGCCTTGCGCTGATGGAAGAGATCCAGACGCGCGACGGCGCGATCGTGAACGCGAGCTTCACGGACTACCTGATCCCGACGTTCCTCGACATGCCGCCCGTCGTCTCCGAGCTCGTCGAGGTGCCCGAGCCGGATGCGCCGTATGGGGCGAAGGGCGTGGGCGAGCCGCCGACCGTCGTCTCGACGGCGGCGATCGTCTCCGCCTTGCGCGACGCGACCGGCCGGGAGCTCGCACGCGTTCCCGTCCGTCCCGACGACATCGTCGGACTCTGACGCGAGCGCTCTGACGACGGAAGAGAGGAGCCTTTCGGCCCCCTCTTCCTTCCCCCGGATGGATCGTGTGAGAAGTCGACCTAGTGCGAGAGCCGGATCTTCGCGCGGTACGCGACGCTTGCCTTGCGACTCGTCAGGGCCGCAGACCTGACCAGCGCTGACCGGACGAGCTGCGAGCGAACGAGCTGTGAGCGAACGAGCTGCGTCTCGACGAGCTGGCTCTTGACAAGCTGGCTCTTGACGAGCTGGCTCTCCACTGCCTGGGTGCCGTTCCCGGCGAGCGCGAGCGAGGGAGTCACTCCGATCGCTACGACGGTGCCGAGAACGAGTGCTACGCGCCTCATTACGTGTCCCCTTCCGGTCGCTTCATCCATGGTTCGAGCGTACGAGTCGCCGATTGATCTGTCGTTCGCGCGCGCGATGTTCGGAGTGTCGCGGCCGTGACAGACTTGAGCCGTGGAGTGGCCGCTCCTCGCCAGCCTCCCTGCGGAGGACGTCCGTGAGCTGCTCGCGATCGCGCGCCGGCGGACGTTCGCGAAGGGCGAGGTCGTCTTCCACCGTGACGACCCGGCCGAGTCCCTGCACCTCGTCGTCCGCGGTTACTTCGGGGCGCGCGTCCAAACCCCGCTCGGCGACAGCGTCCTGCTCGACGTGATGGGTCCGGGACGCTCCTTTGGTGAGCTCGCTCTCCTCCTGCCCGACTCGCGCCGGTCAGCAGCGGTCGCGGCGCTCGAGAAAGGCGAGACCCGCTCGGTGTTCCGTGACGACTTCACCAATCTCCTGCGCCGCCACCCAGGCGTCAAGGACGTCCTGCTGACACTCGTTGCGCAACAGCTCGAGCGTGCGAGCAACCGCCTGGCGGAGGCGCACTACGTCGACGCGGAGACCCGCGTTCGGCGCCGGCTGCTCGAGCTCGGCGAGACGTACGGCAGACGCGACGGGAGCACGCTGATCCCGCTGACGCAGGAGGAGCTCGCGGAGATGGCTGGGACCTCGCGGGCCACCGTCAACCGGGTCCTCGGCGACGAGGAGCGGCGAGGGGTGCTCCAGCTCGGCCGCGGGCGCACGACGGTGGTCGATGCGGCAGAGCTCGGCAATCGCTGCCGCTGGCGCACATAGGCGGGCGTGCCCGGTCGCTACGGCGAGGAGAGCTCGTCCAGAAGCGCGCCGAGGAAGCGGTAGAAGCGCTCGGTTCCCGAGATGCTCAGCCTTTCGCCGGGCGCATGCAGTCCTTCCATGTCGGGTCCTATGGAGATCATCTCGACACCGGGGAGCTTGCTACCGATCACCGCGCATTCCAGCCCGCCGTGCACGACCTCGAGCTTCGGCTCCACGTCGAAGAGACCGGCGTACGTCCTCCGCGCGCGCTCGAGCAGGCGCGAGTTCGGATCCGGTCGCCACGGTGGGTATGCGTGCAGGCTCTCGACCTCCGCTCCGGCGAGGTGCGCGATGCGCTCGATCTCCGAGACGGTCTCCTCGAGCGCGGCCTCGTTCGCGCTCCGCGTCATGGAAGAGAGCGTCAGCGTGCCCTCGGCGGTCGCGGCCACGTTCAGCGACGTGCTCGTCTCGACGACGTCTGGAAGCGCCGAGCTCATCGCGACCACACCGCTCGGCAGCGCGTTCAGGAGATCGAGCGCCCCCTGCGTGCGTGCCTTGCCGGCGCCCTGCGCGACGGGGTCCGCAGGGTCAATCGAGACGACAACGGCGTTGTCTGTGCCCTCGTGCTGCGCGCGGAGCACGGTGAGCTCCTTCTCGGCGGACGCCCGAACGAGAGACTCCGAGTCGGGCTCGACGGCGATCACCGCGTGCGCATCGCGCGGGATCGCGTTTCGGCTTACGCCACCGTCGAGCGAGACCAGCCGGAGCGTTGCGACTGCCTGAGCACGCGAGAGCACGTGTCCGAGCGCCACGATCGCGTTGACGCGGCCGTTTGCGATGTCGCCCCCCGAATGGCCGCCGCGCGCGCCGGTCACCCGTACGGAGAGCGCTTGCCAACGATCCGAGATCGGCTCCGGCTCCAGCGGGAGGCGGACGAACGTGTGCGCGCTGCCGGCACATCCGACCGTGATCGACTCGTTTCTCGTCCCGTCGAGATTCACGAGGAGCCTGCCCGTTATAAGACTCGCGTCGAGCGCCTTCGCGCCAGCGAGCGCTTGCTCCTCGGATACCGTGAAGAGAAGCTCGAGCGGCCCGTGCTCCAGTTCCTCGGCTACGGCCATCGCGGCGGCGACCCCGATCCCGTTGTCCGCGCCCAGCGTCGTCCCGCGGGCGAAGAGCCAATCGCTGTCTCGGGCGACCTCGATTCGTCCCTCCAGCGGATCGTTCGGACTGTCCGAATCCCGCTCGCAGACCATGTCGAGGTGCGCCTGCAGGACGACAGGCTCCGCGTTCCCGCGGCCCGGGGTCGCAGCGACCTGCACGACGACGTTGCCCTCGTCGTCGACGGCTGTCGCGAATCCCCTTTCGGACGCCCAGGCGAGCACGTGCGCGCGCGCCGCCTGCTCGTCCTTAGGCGGACGCGCGATGCGGGTCAGCGCGAGGAAGTGTGTCCAGACGCATCGTGGCTCGAGCTCTGCGAGCGGGCTGCTCACCGGCGCAGCGTGAGCGCGGTGCCGACGAAGAGCAACGCGATCCCGAC
>JACCVK010000239.1 GCA_013698195.1 Actinomycetota bacterium
TGTCTCCGCGGCTCATCACGTCCTCGATATGCGCCACGCGGCCGGGGCCGACGTTCGAGACGTGCAGCAACCCGTCCGTGCCTCTCTTCAGCTCGACGAACGCGCCGAACTGCGTCGTCTTCACGACCTTGCCCGTGTACGAGTCGCCGACCTCTGGCGACTTCGTGAGCGCGTTGATCGCGGAGAGCGCGGCTTCGGCCTTCGTGCCCTCGGTGGCGTACACGAGGATCGTGCCGTCCTCCTCGATGTCGATCTGCACCTCGTAGTCGGCTTCGAGGCCGCGAATCGTCTCGCCGCCCTTGCCGATGACGAGCCCGATCTGCTCGGGGTCGATCTTGATCGTGGAGATGCGCGGAGCGTGTCCGGCGAGCGCCGTCCTCGGCTCCGGCATCACCGCGAGCATCTGCTCGAGGATGGACTCACGCGCCTGGCGCGCCTGCGCGAGCGCCGAGCGCATGATCTCCTGGGTCACCCCGGCGATCTTGATGTCCATCTGCAGCGCCGTGATGCCCTGGCTGGTGCCCGCGACCTTGAAGTCCATGTCCCCGAGGTGATCCTCGGCGCCCTGGATGTCGGTGAGGATGACGTAGTCGTCGCCCTCCTTCACGAGCCCCATCGCGATTCCGGAGACCGGCGACGCAATCGGGACGCCGGCGTCCATCAGCGCAAGCGACGAGGCGCACACCGAGCCCATCGACGACGAGCCGTTCGACTCGAGCGTCTCCGACACGATCCGCACCGTGTACGGGAAGTCCTCCACGGTGGGAATCGCCGCCTCGAGCGCCCGCTGGGCGAGCGCGCCGTGACCGATGTCCCGCCGCTTCGGGCCTCGCATGAAGCCCGTCTCCCCGACCGAATAGGGCGGGAAGTTGTAGTGATGGATGAATCGCCGCGTCTGCTCGCGGGAGAGATCGTCGATCTTCTGGCCCTCCTTGACGGTGCCGAGCGTCAGCAGGCTCATGATCTGTGTCTGCCCCCGTGTGAAGATCGCCGAGCCGTGCGTGCGCGGGCTCACCGAGACCTCGCACGAGATCGGCCGGATCTCCTCGGCCGAGCGTCCGTCCGGACGCCGCTTCTCGACGGCGATCTTCTTGCGGATGAGGTCCTTGTAGATCGCCTCGCACGCCCGTTTGACGCACTGGCGCGTGAGGGAGTCCTTGATGGCCGGCTCTCCCTCTGCGGGTACTGAGCCGATCGGGAACGGAAGCTCGACCTCCTCGATGATCCGGTCGAAGAGCAGGCTGCGCTTCGCCGACTTGAGCTCCTTCGAGTCCTGCTCCGCGTCCGTGAGCTCGCGCAGCTCGGTCTCGAACTGCTCGCGCACGGGCGCCTCGACGGCCGAGAGCTTCATCTTCTCGGCGAGGAGGGCGAACCCGGACTTCACCTGCGTCCGGCGAACCATGTCGTCCTCGGTCGAGGCCATCGTCACCTCGGGCGCGTCGAGCTCGACGAGCCCTTCGATGACATGCGCGGCCTCGCGCAGGCCGACGTCGGCGATCGCGCCTCGAATCGCGTCGGCGTGCTTCGCTTCGAGCTCGGCGGTCAGCTCGAGGTCGATCCATTTCGACTTGCCGACCTGGGAACGAAGGTCCTCGAGTGCGTCGCAGATCTTGAGGATCTCGCCGGTCGCGAGCTCGAGTGCCTCGAGGATCGTGTCCTCGGGGATCTGGTCGCCTCCGGCCTCGACCATCGTGAGTCCGGCGTGTGTCCCGACGACGATGAGATCCAGCGTCGAGTCCTCGAGCGCCTCGAGCGACGGGTTGACCATGAGCTCGCCGTCGATGCGGCCGATGCGGACGGCCCCGATCGGGCCGAGAAACGGCAACGGCGAGATCATGAGCGCGGCTGAGGCGCCGTTGATGCAGAGGATGTCGTGCGGCGTGACGAGGTCAGCCGAGAGCACGGTGCAGATCACCTGCACCTCGTTCCTGAACCCCTTCGGCCAGAGTGGCCTGATGGGCCGATCGATCATGCGCGCGGTGAGCGTCGCGCGCTCGCTCGCGCGTCCCTCGCGCTTGAAGAAGCCGCCGGGGATCTTCCCAGCCGCGTACATCCGCTCCTCGACATCCACTGTGAGCGGGAAGAAGTCGGCGTCCGCGCGCGCATCGGGCCTGCCCACGGCAGTCGCCAAGATCATCGTGTCGCCCGAGCGGACGGCAACCGCGCCGTCGGCTTGCTTGGCGAGCTTTCCTGTCTCGAAGACGATCTCCTGATCGCCGACGTCGACTGACACCGTGGCTTCGCGCCCGGTGGCTTGAGTAGTGCTCATCTCTTGTATCCCTTCACCTTTCTTCGTGGAAGGTGGAGGTTTGAGTCAGCTCTGCCCGGCCGCTCCCGGAACGGAGGAGCACCGGAGAGCTCGCTCAAACTTCCACCTCCCGACTTTGGGAGCGCGCGCCTACCGACGCAGGCCGAGCTCCTTGATGAGGGCTCGATAGCCCTCGAGATTCTTGCGCTGGAGGTAGTTGAGGAACCGGCGGCGGCGCCCGACGAGGCGCAGCAGCCCGCGCCGCGAGTAGTGGTCCTTCGGGTGCGTCCGCAGATGCTCCGTCAGGTCGTTGATGCGACGCGTGAGCATCGCGATCTGCACTTCCGCTGACCCGGTATCAGTCGCAGAACGACCATGCTTCTCGATGACTTCCAGCTTTGCTTCCTTCGTGAGGCTCATGCATCTCCTCTTGTAGACGACTCCGCAGTCCCCGCTCGGCGTGGAAGGAGCACGCACGAGCCGCGGCTGCGGTCTCGCGGCATGGTATCTGGATCGGCAACCGCTGGTGCGCGCGCCCAGTAGGGCAGGATCTGGCGATGCGCGCTGGAGTGGCGGCCGGGCATCCGGCGACGGCGGAGGTGGGCTTCGAGATCCTCGCCGAGGGCGGTACCGCCGCGGACGCGGTCGTCGCCATGGCACTCGCTTCTTGTGTCGCCGAGACGGTGATGAGCGGGCTCCTCGCCGGTTGCCACGCGATCGCCTTCGACGGCTCGAAGGTCAGGAACCTCGACGGGTTCGCGGCGGTCCCGCGTGAGCGCGGCGATCTCGTGGAGCTCCCGATCGGCTTCGGGGAGGAGATCGTCGTCTATTCGATCGGCCCGGCTTCCTTCGCCGTTCCCGGCCTGCCGAGCGCCCTCGAAACGCTCTGGAGCTCGCTCGGGCGGTTGCCGTGGCAACGGCTCGTGGAGCCCGCGCAGCGGCTCGCACGCGACGGTGTTCCGCTCCCGGAGATGCACGAGCGCACGCTCGAGATGCTCGGCGGCCTCTTCTCGCTGGCGCGCGGCGCCGAGCTCTTCGCCCCCTCGGGTCGAACGCTCCTGGCCGGCGACGTCCTCGCGCAACCCGGGCTCGTCGACGCGCTCGAGGCACTGGCGGAGGAGGGCGCCGAGAGTGTGTACCGCGGGTCCATCGCGGAGGCGCTGCTCGGCGTCGAAGGAGTGGTGGCGACGGCCGACGACCTCCGCGACTACCGCGCGCGCTGGCGCGATCCGGTGTCCGTGCCCTGGAACGGGCAGAGCGTGGCGACGCGGGCGGGTCTCTCGGGCGTCCCCGAGCTGCTTGC
The DNA here is from genome assembly GCA_013698195.1 of Actinomycetota bacterium. Classification (GTDB taxonomy): domain Bacteria; phylum Actinomycetota; class Thermoleophilia; order Gaiellales; family Gaiellaceae; genus GMQP-bins7. The sequence goes on from JACCVK010000239.1 coordinate 3,552, forward strand.
CCGTCTCCCGCGCTTTGCGGGTCTCACGGAGGTCGCGCGCATCGTCGCGCTCGTCGAGGCGCTCGAGACGGACGAGCTCGGCGGCGAGCACACGACGAACATGGTCGCCGTGGACGGACACGGCCGCGCCTGCGTCCTGACGCACAGCCTCGGAGTCGGCGCGGGAGTGTGGGTCCCCGGGCTCGACCTCCAACTCAACAATCTCCTCGGGGAGAGCGACATCGCCTTCGGAGACCCGCAACCCGGCGATCGACTCGAGAGCCGGATGGCTCCCTCCCTTGTCTTCGACGGCGAGGGACTTGTGCTCGCGATTGGCGCCGCCGGGGCCACACGGCTGCGGACGGCGCTCGGATCCGTCCTCGCCGGGATCCTCGACGAAGGGCTCGACCCGGAGGACGCCGTCAGCCGCCCACGCGTCCACCCCACGCCCACGGTCGTCGACGCGGAGCCGGGAGTGGACGAGAGCGCGCTCGAGGAGCTCGAAGCGCGCGGGCGCACCGTCCGGCGCTGGGATCGGCTCCACCACTACTTCGGAGGTGTCAGCTGCGTCGGCCGCACGGGCGCGGCAGGCGATCCCAGGCGAAGCGGCGCCGCGATTCTGTTCTGACGCTGTATCCGTAGGGGCCGGCATTCTGTAGGAGCCGGGCATGCCCGGCTCCTACTTCAGCAGCAGGCCGTCGATGCGGCGCGAGGCGATCTTCATCCCGACGATGCCCATGAGCCCGAGATAGGCGACGTTCACGAGCTGGAACGCCGAGACGTCGCCGGTCGCGAGCGCCCGGATGAGCTCTATCCCGTGGTACAGCGGCAGCGCCTGCACGAGCCATTCGATCGCTTCGGGATAGACCGAGAGCGGGAAGAACGTCGTCGCGAAGAGAAACATCGGGAGCATGACGAGCTGCACGAGGTCGAAGTCCTGCCAGTTCCGCATCCACGTCACGGCTGCAATCCCCGCTCCAGCAAAGCCGAAGCCGATGACGAAGCAGGCGGGGAGGATCAACAGGCCCCACCAGGACTCGATCAGGCCGAGCACCAGGAGGATGTTGAGAAACGCCGCGGAGTAGAGCAGCGAGCGAACGACCGCCCACATCGTCTCCCCGACGGCGACATCGCCAGGACTGATCGGCGTCGAGAGCATCGCGTCGTAGACCTTCCCGTAACGAAGCTTCCAGAAGACGTTCGTCGCGTCGTAGAACGCCCCGTTCATCGCCGAGGCCGCCAGCAGCGCCGGTCCCACGAAAGCCGCGTACTCGAGCGTCTCGTCGCCGAGCGTCACGCCGCCTATGAAGTCGCCGAGCGGGTAGACGAAGAACGTCAGGTAGAAGAGCGGCTCGAAGAACCCGGAGAGCAGGATCATCCAGCTGCGGCGGTAGACCATCGCGTTTCGCTCGACGATCAGCAGGCCGGCGGGTCGCGAGCGCGGCCAGGGCGTGAGCCGGGTGTGAGCCGCGACCTCGCTCATACGAGGAGCCTGCGGCGGTACGAATAGAACGCGAGGGCGAGGCCGACGCCTGTGAACGCGAGGAGATAGACGACGTGCACGAGGGCGCTCGCCGGGTGGACGTCTCCCAGGGTGAGCTGCCGGCAGAGGTCGACCCCGTGCCAGAGCGGGGTGGCGTAGGCCACGACCTCGAGAACGCCTGGAAGCCTGTCGATCGGGAAGAACGTCCCCGAGAACAGGAACATCGGGATGATGAGGAAGCGGAAGATCGCGACGAACGAGGCGTCGGTCTCGGTATATGCGCCCCAGGCGGCGATGGGCGCAGCGAACGCCACGCCGACGAGAACCGTCACCGGGATGGCGAGCAGGCCGAGCGGCGAGTTGACGGCTCCGAAGGCCGCGATGGCCCCCAGGTAGATCGTCGCGGTCATCAGCATGCGAAACGCGATGAACCCCTGGTGGCCGAGCACGATGTCGACGATGCGCAGCGGCGTCGCGAGCATCGCGTGGTATTGCCGGCTCCACTTGATCGCCGAGAGCACGGGCCAGCTCGCCTCGAACGAGGCGATCTGCATCGCCGTCGCGGCGAGCAGACCTGGTGCTACGAACTCGAGGTAGGAGATGCCGTCGGGTAGATCCGCACTGCGGTCGACCAGCGTCCCGAGCCCGAATCCGAAGGCCGTGAGGTAGATGATCGGCGTTACGACGCTCGACACGATGGTCCCGCGCCAGACGCGCTTGTACTGCGCGAAGAAGAACTCGAGCGGCCGGAGTGAGAGGGCGTAGTCCGTCACTCGATGAGGCTTCGGCCCGTCAGGTGGAGGAAGACGTCCTCCAGCGTGCTGCGGCGAACGAGGATGCTCTCCGGGACGAGCCCGCGCTCGTGCAGACCGTGCGACGCGGCGTCCCCGTCATCCGTGTACAGCAGCACGCGGTCGGGCAGCGGCTCGACGCGCGAGACGAGCCCGTCCGTCCACTCGCTGAAGTCCTCGGGCCGCCCGTCATCGTCGGCGAATCGCAGCTCCACGACCTCACGAGTCGAGTACCGCTCGATGAGCTCGCGCGGCGAGCCCTCGGCGACGATCTTGCCCTTGTCCATGACGACGAGCCGGTCGCAGAGCTGCTCCGCCTCGTCCATGTAGTGCGTCGTCAGCAGCAGCGTCACCCCTTGGCGCTTGAGCCGGTACAGGCGATCCCAGACGACGTGCCGCGCCTGCGGGTCGAGCCCAGTCGTCGGCTCGTCGAGGAGGAGGACTTCGGGCTCGTTGACGAGCGAGCGCGCAATGGTGAGCCGGCGCTTCATCCCCCCTGAGAGCGGCTCGACGCGATCCTTCGCGCGTTCGGTGAGCTCCACGAAGTCGAGCAGCTCGTCGGCGCGCTGTTTCAGCACCGAGCGCGCCAGGCCGAAGTAGCGGCCATAGACGATGATGTTCTCGCGGACTGTCAGCTCGAGATCGAGTGAGTCTTCCTGCGGAACGACGCCGAGGCGGGCGCGGATCTCGACGCCGTCCTCGGCCGGATCGAGGTCGAAGACTCGCAGCGTCCCCTCCGATACCGGCGACACGCAGCCGATCATGCGCATGGTCGAGGTCTTTCCCGCGCCGTTCGGTCCGAGGAATCCGAAGGCTTCCCCGCGCTGGAGGTCGAAGTCGATCGCGTCGACGGCAACCAGCTCGCCGAAGCGCTTCACGAGCCCGCGAGCATGGATGAGCGGTTGACCGTCCTGCGTGGTCACGAACCGAAAGCTAGATGAACGGGCTCAGCCCGCGGAAGCAGTCCGTCCGGCCCGGGACACCGGCTTCACACGGGTCGCTTTGCCCTGCGTGTCTCGTCCACGTCACGCGCAATCTGCACGACGAGCTCCTCCTCCGAGTCGAACATCGCTTCGTCACGTAGGCGCGCCCACAGCTCCACCACGAGGCGCTTCCCGTACAGATCTCCTTCGAAGTCGACGAGATAGGGCTCGATCCGCCGCTCGGTGCCGCCGTAGTGCGGATTCGTGCCAATCGAAACGGCCGCGCGATGATCGAGAGCCGCCCCCGCATATATCCCGAATTGCGGCACCGCGAGAAGTGGCTCGACGGCGAGATTTGCCGTCGGGTAGCCGAGAGTGCCTCCGCGCTGGTCGCCCTTGACGACGGTCCCGTCCAGCTCGAAGGGCCGGCCGAGCATCTCCGCCGCCGCGATCACATCACCCTCGACGAGCGCCGACCGGATCGCTGTGGACGAGACGCCGTCGACCTCTGGAGCGACCCGGACCTCGAAGCCGAGCCGCTCGAGCAACGGGAGGTCGCCCGCCCGCCGGTTCCCGAAGCGGAAGTCCTCGCCCGCCACGACGACCTCGGCTCCGAGTGCACGCAGGTAGTTCTCCGCGAACTGCTCAGGCGTCAGCGCCTGCAGCTCCGGTGTGAACGCCGCGACGACGGTCATCTCGACTCCCGCTCCCGCGAGCAGCTCCAGCCGCCTCTGGAACGTCGTGAGCAGCTCGACCCGGTTTCCGAGCGCCACGCGCGGGTGCGGGTCGAACGTGACGACGGTCGTCGCCAGGCCCGTACGTGCCGCCGCGTCGATGACAGCCCGATGGCCCCGGTGCACGCCGTCGAAGGTGCCGATCGCGACGGCGCGTGGCACGCGTTCGACCTCGGCGGGCGTCGAGACGACCTTCATGACTCCAGCCTCGCGAGTGCCTCCTCGGGCAGGATGACGGTCTCAGGATCAGCTTCCTCGACCGCGAAAGGCCCGATCTCGGTTCGTCGGAGCGTGCGACAGTGGCCGCCGAGGATCTCGGCGATCGAGCGGATGTACGTCCCGGACGAGACGAGAAGCTCAACGCGTGCGATGCCACCCTCGTAGGACTCGAGCGCGAGCTCGTGGACGTGCATCCGGCGTGTCGGCATCTCCACCACGATTCCGCGCCGGTGGAGGTTGTAGGCGCGCTCTCCGGCGATCTTCACGGCCGAGGCCGCTGGAATCGGGAGCTCGACCTCGCCTCTGATCTGGCCGAGACGCTCCGCCAGCTCGTCGGAAGAAGGCGCCTCGTGCTCCTCCACGTCGTCCCCATCGGGATCGCCCGTCGTGGTCGTCGCGCGCAGGTCGATGTCGGTCACGTAGCGCTTGTCGAGCCCTACGAAGCGCGCCTGCAGGCGCGTAGCCGCGCCCGAGAGCAAGAGCAAAAGGCCGGTCGCGAACGGGTCGAGTGTTCCTGCATGACCCGTACGCGCGCCGGTCCTCCGCCGAATCGCTGCGACGATCGCGAACGAGGTGGGCCCCGCAGGCTTGTCCGCGAGAATGATGCCGCTAGGGCTCGCGCCGCGAGGCGGCACGCTCGAACTCCTCGACGATGAAGCGCTTGAGCTCGTCGAGCGGCAGCTCGCTCGAGAAGCCGGCGGCCTGCTGGTGTCCGCCACCGTTGCTCTTTCGCGCGATCACCGACACATCCATCTCGTCGACGGAGGAGCGCAGCGAAACACGGTGTCTCGGACCTGAACCGGCGGTCGGCGGCTCGCGAATGAATGCCGCCATGACGGCACCCTCCACTGCGCGGAGGTAGTCGATGATCCCTTCCGCATACGGCTCGGTCGCGTTGGCCGCAATGAAGTCCTCCTTCAGCAGGCACGAGATCACGAGCCGTCCGCCTGCGTGTACCTCCGCGCGCTCAAGTGCACGGGCGAGCAGCTTGAGCTTCGCGAATTGCACCGTCTCGTACACCGTCTGGAACACCTTGTGCCAGTCCGCACCGGCCTCGATCAGGTCGGCGGCGAGCCGGAGTGCCTTCGGGGTCGTGTTCGCGTACTGGAACCGTCCCGTGTCGGTGACCAGAGCGGTGTAGAGCGGCTCTGCGATCTCGGGCGTGATCTCCACGTTCAAGAGCTCGAACAGATCCGCGAGGATTTCCCCAGTCGAAGACGCATCGGCGACGATGAGGTTCACGTCACCGAAGCGCGTGTTGTCGTGGTGGTGGTCGATGTCTAGCGTCAACGGCGCGAGCTCGAGCACCGAAGGGTCTGGCCCGAGCCGCTCCTCCTTCGCGCAGTCGACGGCGACGAGGACGCGCTCCGCATGATCCGTTGGCGGCTCACGCAGGATCCCGGCGAGGCTCAGGAACTTGTACTCGGCCGGGAGCGGCCGCTCAGGACCGGAGAGGAACATGACGCTGTCCTTCCCGAGCTGGGTCAGCGCGAGGTGCATGGCGAGCAGCGAGCCGAGTGCGTCGCCGTCGGGATTCTCGTGCGAGGCGACGAGAAAGCGCTCGTTCTTTCGGAGCGCGGCCGCCACGGCCGCAATGTCCTCAGCTTGCGTCATCTTCAGGATGATCGGGCGCGAGCTCGTCGATGATCTGCGTCAGGCGCACGCCGCGCTCGACCGTCGGATCGTATTCAAAGGTCAGGACCGGAGTCCGCCGCAGCCGAAGCTCCCGTGCGACGTGTGCTTGCAACACACCGTGGGCCGCCGCGAGGCCCTCGAGCGTTCGCTTCTGTTCCTTGTCGCTCCCGAGCACGCTCACAAAGACCTTCGCGTACGCGAAGTCCTTGGTCGCCTCGACTCCGGTGACCGTCACGAAGCCGATGCGGGGATCTTTGAGGCTGGGGATCGTGTCGGAGAGCACTTGCTTGATCGCCTCGTTCACACGCCGCTTCCTGTCACTCATCGGGGACCACCACCTCCCGCTCGACGCGCACGAGCTCGAAGTCCTGCGCGGCGAGGAACCGCTCCGCCGCGTCGAGGAGCTCGTGGAGCTCGCGGTGCCCCTCCGAGGCGCAGGCGAGCGCGAGACGGGAACGTTGCCACAAGTCGTGGTGGTCCACCTCCGCGACCGACATGCCGAAGCGCTGCCTGAGCTGGGCCTTCGCGGACTTCACGTGCTTCCGCTTGCCCTTCAGCGAGCCGGACTCGGGGAAGTGGAGCTCGACCGACAGGATCCCGACGTAGCCGCTCGACATAGGAGCCATCGTAGGACGTCTCCGCGTTCCAGCTCCTCATCGTCGCCTCTCTCGGGATCATGGGCGCCGTCGGGATGAAGATCGCCTCGCGCCGCATCGACGGCTCTGTAGGGGCCGGGCATGCCCGGCCCCTACGTACAGCGTCAGAGCAGGCGACGACGCTTCGTTCGCCCACTGCGTTGCGAGAACGAGGGCCTAGGAGCTCTCGGCCGGAGCCGCGGCGGCGGCCGGTGCCTGATCGAGCTCGGTGCGCTCGATCGCGCGCGTCTCGAACGCCTCGAGGACGTCCCCTTCCTTCACGTCGTTGAAGACGTCGAGGAGGATGCCGAACTCGAAGCCTTCGCTGACCTCGCGCACATCGTCCTTGAAGCGCTTGAGTTGCGCGATCGACGTCTCGTGGATCACGGTCCCGTCCCGAACGATGCGCACGCGCGCGCCGCGGCGGACGACTCCGGTCGTGACCATGCAGCCCGCGATCGTTCCGAGCCGCGAGACGCGGAAGAGCGCTCGCACCTCGGCCTCACCCAGCGTCTCTTCGGTCTCGACCGGCGAGAGCATGCCGACGAGTGCTTGCTGAATGTCGTCCGTGAGCTGGTAGATGACGCGGTAGGTTCGGATGTCGACGCCCTCCCGCTCCGCGAGGTGTCGCGCATCCGCGCTCGGCCTCACGTTGAAGCCGACAACGAGCCCGTTCGACGCGGAGGCGAGGTTGACGTCGTTCTCCGTGATCCCGCCCACGCCCGTGTGGATGACGTTGACGCGGACCTCGGAGTCCTGAATCTTCTGGAGCTCGCCGAGGAGCGCCTCGACGGAGCCCTGGACGTCGCCCTTCAAGACGATGTTGAGCTCCTGCACCGCACCGACCTGCATCTCGTCGTACAACGTCTCGAGCGACACCAGCCGTCGCGGTCGCTGCGCGAGCTGCTCGCGGCGGAGGCGCTCGGCACGAACGTTGGCGAGATGCTTGGCTTGGCGCTCGTGCTCGACGACGCGGCAGAACTCGCCGGCCGACGGCGGGTGGTCGAAGCCCAGGATCTCCACGGGGTCGCCAGGACCGGCCTCGCGAACACGCTCCCCACGGTAGTCCTGGAGTGCTCGAACCTTGCCAGAGGCGTCACCTGCCACGACGGCGTCGCCGACCTTGAGCGTGCCGCGGAGCACGAGCACGGTCGCGACAGGCCCTCGGCCGACATCGAGCCGTGACTCGATGACGAACCCCGAGGCGTCAGCGGTCGGATTCGCACGCAGGTCGAGCTCGGCGTCTGCGACCAAGAGGATGCGCTCGAGCAGGTCGTCGAGGTTCGTATGGAGCTTTGCGGACACCTCGGAAAACTGTGTCGAGCCCCCCCAGTCCTCGGGCTGAAGATCCTCGGCGGCAAGCTCGTTCTTGACCCGATCGATGTTCGCATCGGGCATATCGACCTTGTTGACGGCAACGACGATAGGCACCTCGGCCGCGCGAGCGTGCGAGATCGACTCCTTCGTCTGCGGCATGACGCCGTCGTCGGCTGCGACGACCAGCACTGCGATGTCGGTCACCTTCGCTCCTCGAGCGCGCATGGCCGTGAACGCCTCATGGCCGGGCGTGTCGAGGAACGTAATCCGGCGGCCGTCCCGCTCGACCTGGTACGCGCCGATGTGCTGAGTGATCCCCCCGGCTTCGGTCTCGACGACTGACGTCTCCCGGATCGCATCCAGGAGCGTGGTCTTCCCATGATCGACGTGACCCATGATCGTCACGACCGGTGGCCGGGCCTGCAGCTCCTCGTCGGAGTCCTCGAACGCCTCGGGCTCGATCTCTTCCTCGGCGGCGTGCTTGATGGTGATCTCGCGCTTGAGCTCCGCGCCGATGACCTCGATCTCCTCGTCGGAGAGCGACTGCGTGGCGGTTCGCATCTGGCCCAGGTTCATCAAGATCTTGATGAGCTCCGGCATCGGGACGCCCAGCGCCTGCGAGAGGTCCTTGACGATGACGCCGGACTCGACCGTGACCGGTCCGGTCGGGGGTGGAGCCGGCGTCGACTGCCGAGGTGGAGCCTGGGCGCCACGGTCGCGCGGTTGCCTCCCGTCTCGCCCGCGGGCTCCCCCGCCCTCGATCACGACCCGCCGCTTTCGACCTCCTGGCCCGCTACGCGGGCGAATCGGGCGGTTTGGTCTGTTTCTGCCGTCAGCCACCGGGTGTCAGCTTACTCCTCGTCTTTCGCAGGCTCGGGCTCGGGAGACACGGCAACAGTTGCGTCGTCGGGAGCCTCGTCGCCGCCTATCTCGGCGTCGCCGTTCGCGTCCGCGGAGCCGACGGCGGCCGTCTCTCTCTGCACCGGCTCCGCGGTCGCGAGTTCCTGATGACCCGGGACGCCGCAGTACGGCGAGCCCGGCAACGCGGCGTTCGGGCAGCGTTTCCCGTTGGAGAGGATCGCTGCGCACCGGCCGGAGTACTCCTCGTCGTCGCTTGCACCGGCGAATGCCGCCGCAGCCTCGGCGCGAGAGAACTCGGACTCGGACTGGATGTCGATCTTCCAGCCGGTCAGACGGGTCGCGAGCCGTGCGTTCAAGCCTTCCTTGCCGATCGCGAGCGCGAGCTGGTCGTCCGGGACGATGACGGTCGCCTCGCGCGTCTCATCGTCGATGTAGACCTCGCGCACGCGGGCCGGAGACAGCGCCTTCGCGACGAAGCGGGCCGGCTCCGTGTTCCACGGGATGATGTCGATCTTCTCCCCGCGAAGCTCGGAGACGACCATGCGCACGCGCGAGCCACGGGGTCCGACACAGGCTCCCACCGGATCGACGCCCTGCATGTGCGACTCGACCGCGATCTTCGAGCGATAGCCCGGCTCGCGAGCGACGCCGCGGATCTCGACCAGGCCGTCTGCGATCTCCGGCACCTCGAGCTCGAACAGCGCGCGGATGAGCTCCGAGTCGCGCCGCGAAAGGATGACCTGCGGTCCCTTGGTGCCCGAGCGAACCTCGGCGATGACGGCCTTGATCCGGCTCCCTTGCTCGTAACGCTCGCCGTCCACCTGCTCGGACCGCGGCAGCAGCGCCTCGACGCGGCCGAGGTCGACGAGCACGTTGTTGCGGTCCCCTGCCTGCTGGACGATCCCCGTTACGACCTCGCCCTGCCGATCGACGTACTCCTCGTACATGATCGCGCGCTCGGCCTCGCGGATCCGCTGCTGAATCACCTGCTTGGCGGTCTGGGCGGCGATGCGGCCGAAGTTGTCCGGCGTGACGTCCGTACGGACGATCTGACCCGTCGGCACACGTGACCAGTCGAGGTCGAGATCCTCGTCGGCGACAAGCGTGTGCTGGCGCTCGCCTGTCTCCTCTTCGATGCGCTCGAGCTCGGTGATGCGAGCTTCCCGCGCCTCCTCGAGCAGATCCGCCTCGACGTCGGACGGAATCTCGATCCCATCCACCCGGAACTCGCCTTCGTCGTCGAGCTTGACCTCGGCATGGCGCGTCGCGCCCGGCGTCTTCTTGTACGCCGCGAGCAGCGCATCCTCGAGAGCGGAGATGAGGATGCCTTCCTCGATCCCCTTCTCCTTCTCGATCGCCTGAATTCCTTCGATGATCTCTTGGCTCATGTGGTTACCCCTCGTCGATCAGGCTGTGCCCATTAGGTTGGCCCGCACGATGGCGTCGTACGGGATGCGCAGCGGCTCGGAGCCGGACTGCGACAGCGTGACGGCATCCAGCTCTGCCGCAAGCACCTCGCCGCGAAAGCGGTCGCGCCCGCCGATTGCAGGGCCTGTGCGGATCGCCACGCGACGGCCGCGCGCCGAGTCGAAGTGCTCCGGCTTGCGCAACGGCCGGTCAGGCCCCGGAGACGACACCTCGACGCTGAAGCTCTCGAGATACGAGCGCAGCTCGTTCGTCACCCGCTCGCAGAGCGCATGGTCGACGCCGGCCGGATGGTCGACGTAGATCCGGAGCCGGCTCGACGAGACCAGCTCCACCGCGAGCACCTCGACGTCCGGCACGCCTCGCTCGACCGCGGGCGCGATCTCGTCCTGGAGCGTGCGTTCTCGGGCGTACAGCGTGCTCATGGGGCGGCAGGAACTCCTCTCAAGCCAGACTCAAAAAAAACGGGCGCCTCGAGCGCCCATTTCGCCAAGCAGGTGAAATGTGGTCGGCCAACAATAGCACCGTGTCCTCGTGGCCCCGCCTCATCCCAAGCAAGGTGGAGCTAGGTATCGAGCACGATGGTCACCGGCCCGTCGTTGACGAGCGCGACTTTCATCCGCGCACCGAAGCGGCCGCGGGCAACGCGCACGCCTGCGCCGGCCAGCGCAGTGCAGAAAGTCTCGTAGAGAGGCTCCGCCGAGGCCGGCTCGGCCGCACCCGTGAAGCTCGGTCGATTTCCCTTGCGCGTGTCGGCGATGAGCGTGAACTGGCTGACGACGAGCGCTTCGCCCGCGCTGTTGAGGAGCGAGCGGTCGAACCGCCCTTCGTCGTTCTCGAAGATCCGCAGGTTCGCGACCCTGGCAGCAAGCCGTCGAGCCTCGTCCTCGCCGTCATCCACTGCAACACCGAGGAGCACGAGGACTCCCCGCCTGCACTCGCCCACGACCTCGCCCTCGACGGTGACCCGAGCCTCGAGCACCCGCTGCACGACGGCACGCACGCGAGCATTCTGAGCCGCGTGGCCGGGGACCCGCGCTAGGAATCCCCGGGAAGCTCGAGCCGCTGGGACGACTCGGCTCGCGGGCGCAGCGACCGAGCGAGCTTGATGTGCGGCTTTGCTTCCTCCTGCTTCCCCTGGTTGACGAGCGAGCGGGCCAGGCCGTAGTGGGCGTACTCGTCCGCCGGAGCGAGCTCTACGAGCGCCCGGAACTCAGTCTCGGCTTCTGCGAAGCGGCCGAGCCTGAAGTACGCGATGCCGAGCGCCTCGCGGATCGAGCGCGAGCTCGGCTCACGCCGCTTCGCCTTCTCGAGCGCAACGGTGGCCTGGGCGTTCCGGCCACTTCGTAGGTGATCACGGCCCTGCTGGAAGAAGTCGTAGGTCTCGGTCAGCGCCCGCTCCTCACCCCTGCCATCCCCGGAGGGAGCGCAGCGAGACGAAGCCACGAAGCCGGGCGACCAGCGAGAGCTCTGTGCGCGCCCTCTTGAGCAGCGCGCGCAGCTCACTGCGAGCACGTACAGCGGCTGCCGAGGCTTCGTCGGGGGTGCCGAAGCGCCCGCGGCCGACGGCGTCCACGAACGCATGACCGTTCAAGCCGAGCTCGGCGTCGACCGCACGGCACAGATCGTCGAGCGTCGCGCTAGCCGGCAGTGAGACTCCCTGATCGCGGAGGAACCCCTCGAGCTCGCGCCGGCTTGCCGTCGAGAGACGTCGAGGACTCCTCGTGAGGTAGCGGCAGCGCCGGATCGACCATTTCGCGCCACCGATCACCGCTCCAGCCACGGCGGCGAGGAGCAGCCCGAGCGCGAGAACCGAGGGTCGCTCGCCGCGCTGCGTCGTGGCCTCGACGTTTCCGGCGGCGTCTGCTTGATCTCCGGTGCGTGAATCGCTGAGAGCGTCGAAGTCCCCTCGGCGGAGCGCGCTGACGGTCTCCGAGGAGTTTGTTGCCAGCGAATACTGGGTCGAGAACGTTCCGCGCCCCGGGGTCGGGTCGAACGGAACCCAGCCGTAGCCTGCGAACCACACCTCCACCCAGGCGTGGGCATTGTGATCTGTGACAGTCCAGGCTCCGTCCTCGTAGACGCCGCTCGTGAACCCGACCGCCACGCGCGCCGGGATCCCGAGGAATCGCGCCATCACGGCCATCGCGCCCGCGAAGTACTGACAGTATCCCGCCCGGCTCGAGGTGACGAAATGGACGAGTGGAGGCTCGACGCCGAGCGGCGGACGCTCGTCGTACCGGAACCCCCCACGTTGGCGGAGCCAGGATTCGAGTGCGAGGACGGTCGCATATGCCGACTTCGCCCCCACGGTCCTCTGGCGTGCCTGCTCGAACAACGGGCGGTAGGCGCCGAAGTCGGAGTAGGAGGGATCGTCGAGGAACGCGTTGACGTACTGCACACGGCCGGGCGTGCCGAAAGGCGGGAGCACTCGGCCCCACAGGTTGAGATAGCGTCGCGCGCTCGTCGGGTACCGGGCAGGAGCTGCGGCCAGAGCCTCGGGCGATGGGTCTGGCAGGTAGCTCCAGACGCGATAGCGCGTCCCGCCGGCCAGCCTGCGCTGGGCGCGCATGATGCCACCCGCGTACGAGAACACCCTCCCGAGCGAGGGAGCCTCGAGAGCCACCGGCGTTCCTGCCGCGACGAGCCGGTCATCGACGAGCGCTTTCACCGTGATCCTCTGCTCGAGCCAGCCGTCTCGCTTGGCGGCAGCGGGAGGCGTGAGCGAGTCGAGCTCGAGCTCACCCGACGCCTCGCGCATGTCCGCGACCGTCAGGTCCTCGAACCAGCGGTCGGCGAAGAACGTGTCCAAGGTCGATGCACGCCAGTACTCCGCTCGGTCGGGACCGGAGATCCTGAGCACCTCGGTCGAGGTCGGCGGGAACGAGATTCCGTCGTACTGCGCATCCCATATGAACCGCACGCCGAGTGCTCGTGGCTCGGCGCCTCGCAGGTCCCAGGCCTGCCAGTCGACGACAGCCTCGCGCGTGAACGAGGTGACGGACGAGACCCAGGCTGCGCCGACGACGACGAGCGCCGCGATCGCGACTCCTCCCACGAGCGTCTGGGACGAGCGCGCGCGGAGAACCAAGCCGATCGAGAGCGCCCCGGCCAGGGCGAGCGTGCCCACCGCGACCGCAGACTCGTCGACCAGCGTGGCGGGCCAACCCGCGCCCGCGATCGTGACCGCAGCCGCGGCGAGAGGTCGTCTCGTAGCCACGAGCACGGCGACAGCCGTGACGAAGGCGAAGACCGCAAGCACCACAACGCCATGCATCTCGGGGCGCTGCGACGGATCGAATGGGACGACGACGTCGTAGAAATCGCTCACGCCGACCCCGAACGCAGCGAGCAACGGGCCGGCAACGTGCTCGTCTCGGTACGGCAGCAGCTCCCACGGCTCGAATCCGAAGGCGATCCAGGTAGTCGCGGCCAGCGCGAGCGCACCGGCGAAGGCCCGGCTCAGCCACGAGCGCGCGAGGGCGAGCAGTAGCCCAAGCAGGCCCGCGAGCACGACCTCGCGAGAGCGCGTGTCTTCGAGGCGTCCCCACGAGACGGTTAGCGCAACTGCAGGCAACGCTGCCGCCGCGAGCGTCCGCAGAACGGCGCTAGCCACTTGCGAGGCCCTCCCCCCGCTGGGCCTCGAGGACGGAGGCGAGATCATTCCCACGCCGCACCACCGCGACCCGAAGCCCCGCTGCCGAGAGCCGGAGAACTGCCGGGACGGCCCTGGTAGGGCGACCGGCAAAGCTCGGTGCGTCGATCCACACGACGCTCACGGGCCGCCGTCCCGCGAGGTCGAGCAAGCGGGTCGCAGCGACGAGGCTCTGGGTCGCCGTGACGAACACGAGCTCGAGCGCGTGGTCGACGACCCTCGGCGGCTGCACGAGAAAGCGCGCAAGATCGTGCGACGCATTCGGTCTCACGGCTGCGAGCGCCCCCAGCACGGAGTGAAACTCGCCCTCGAGCGAGGCCGAGCACGTCACCGAATCGCCGTCGGTGGTCGTCACGAGGGCTGCTTGCCGCCCGCGGGCGACGTGGGCGCGCACGAGGGAGCCCGCGGCACGTACTGCCGTGTCGAAGCTCGAGCGCGGCGGCGTGCCCGCCGCACCGGCCGGGTCGCAGTCGAGGACGACCACGAGTGACTCGCGGGGCGAGTCGATGAGCTCCTTCACCATGAGCTCCCCCCGACGAGCCGTCGTCGGCCAGTGCACGCGCCGAAGCGACTCTCCCTGCTCGTACTCGCGTACCGAGTGGAAGTCATAGCCCGCCGGCCGGCGCAGAAGCAGCCGGCGACCGTCGCCGAACGTTCGGCCCGAGTCGTCGAAGAGCGTCGTGAGCTCCACGAGGCGTGGATGGACGACGGCCGTCACCGGCGAGCCGAGCGGATGCGACCGAACCTCGAGCCCAAGCGGGTCGCGCACCTCGAATCTTCCGTCGAGTCCCTCGTAACGGCCCCGCGGGAGCCTCCCGAGCTTGGCCTCTCCGACCAAGCGCCCAGCCCGACCCCGCAGGCGGCACTCGTAGCTTCCGATTTCGTCGAGCGCGCCGACGACCACTGCGGAGCCGAAAGCGAAGCGCGATCGCCGGCGAGCGTCTATGCGCAACGTCACGGAGTCGCCCTCGGTCGCCGGATTCGGCACAACGGTCGTGCGGACATCGACCGGCCCGCTTGCTCCCCGGACGAACGCGCGCGCGAGGAGAGCCGCGAGCAAGAGGCCGAGCCCGGCGACGCCGAGCGGACGCGACGCGAAGACGATTGCAGCTGCGAGCACGCCGCCGCCCAGGGCCAGCGCGCCGTGACGCATCACGCCGGTACGGGTGTCTCGTCGAGCGCCTGCTGGACCGCCTCTGCGGAGCTCGTCCCGGACGCCCTCGCCGCCGGAGCAACGATCAAGCGGTGCGCGAGGACGGCGACCGCCACGGTCTGCACGTCCTCGGGGAGCACGAACTCGCGTCCGCGGGCAACCGCCCGCGCCTTCGCGACGCGCAAGAGCGCAATACCCGAGCGGGGGCTGGCACCGAGCGCGAGCTGCGAGCTCGAGCGTGTGTGCCGCAGCAGCTCGACGACGTAGCGGTTGACGCTTTCCTCCACGAAGACCGCGCGTGCGGCCTGGATGGCGCCGAGCACCTCGTTGTGCGGTGCCACGGCCCGCAAGTCATCGAGCGGGGGCGCGGTCGTTTGCTCCTCGAGCATTCGCGCCTCCTCCGCGAGCGGCGGGTAGCCGAGCGAGAGCCGCGCGGTAAAGCGGTCGAGCTGCGCTTCCGGAAGCGGATACGTCCCCTCGTACTCGATCGGGTTCTGCGTCGCAAGGACGAGGAAGGGAAGCTCGATCCCATACGTCGCGCCGTCGATCGTCACCTGCTGTTCTTGCATCGCCTCCAGCAGGGCGGACTGCGTTTTCGGCGAGGCACGGTTGATCTCGTCGACGAGGAGCACATTCGCGAAGACCGGTCCGGGCCGAAACTCGAACTCGTTCGACCTCTGGTTGAAGACGCTGACCCCCGTCACGTCGCTCGGCAACAGGTCGGGTGTGAACTGAAGCCGCGAGAACGAGAGGTCGAGCGAGCGAGCGAGGGACTTGGCGAGGACGGTCTTACCCACCCCTGGGAAGTCCTCGATGATCACGTGGCCCTCCGCGAGAACGCAGAGCACGCAGAGCTCGAGCGTCTCCTGCGGAGCACGAACGGCTCGCTGGAGGTTCGCGACGACGCGCTCGACGACATCCGCGCCAGCAGCGGGAGCGAGCTCGCGTGTCACCGTGCCGTCGGTCACCGCGTGGCCATGATCCTCTCCACCTCGTCCAGCACGGCCGCGGCGATGCGGCGTTTCGGGGCTTTGGCGATGTGCTGCTCGGCTCCGTTGGAAACGAGGACGACCTCGTTCTCCGCCGTGTCGAAGCCGATGTCGGATCTGCCGATGTCGTTGAACACGATGAGATCGGCGCTCTTCGCGACCTTCTTCTCGCGGGCTCTCTCGAGCCCGTTGCCTGCACTCTCCGCGGCGAACCCCACCAGCACCTGCCGGTCGGTCCGGTTCGCGCCGAGGGCGGCGAGGACGTCCGTGGTGGGCGTGAGCTCGACCGTCCACGAACTGCCGTCCTTTGCCCGCTTCGCCGTCTCGGGCGCAGCGGGCCGGTAGTCGGCAACCGCGGCCGCCATGATCACGACGTCCGCGTCCGCTCGAGCGAGCGCTTCGCGCTCGATGTCCGCTGCGGTCGGCGTCTCGACGACGGTCACGCCCGTGGGCACCGGAACGGCGAGATTCGCTGCGAGCAACGTCACCTCGGCGCCGCGCCTCCGCGCTTCCTCCGCCACCGCGACGCCCATACTCCCCGACGAGCGATTGCCGAGGAAACGCACAGCGTCGAGCTGCTCTCGCGTCCCTCCCGCCGACACGAGGACACGCCGACCGGCGAGGGAGCTCGACGCTCGCGGTGACGCACCGGCGAGCTCACGCGCGACGACTTCCGCGATCTCCTCGGGCTCCGCCATCCGCCCTGGCCCCACCTCACCTTCGGCGAGCTCTCCCTCTGCCGGCCCGACGAATACGACGCCTCGTTGGCGCAGGATCTCGGCATTCGCCTGCGTCGCCGCGTGCTGCCACATCCGCACGTTCATCGCCGGCGCGACCACGACCGGCCCGTCGTGCGCGAGCGCAGCTTCCGTGAGGACGTCGTCGGCGAGGCCGTGAGCCAGCCGGGCGAGCGTATTCGCGGTCAGAGGGGCGACGACGAGCAGGTCCGCCCGCTCGAGGTGCGGGTAGGCGTCCCGCCGGGGGGTCGTGCGGGCCAGGGCAAAGAAGGTCTCCGGAGCGACGAAGCGCGCGGCTGCTTCCGTCACGATCGGGTACACGTCGTGCGGAGCCCGGACGAGCAGGCGCACGAGCGTACAGGCCTTGTAGGCCGCGATCCCGCCGGTGACTCCGACCAGGATGCGTGCCATCGGAGGGCGCCCGCTTAGACGGGCGGGTACGTGTAGGTGATCTTGCCGCTCGCGACTTCCTCCAACGACATCGTGAGGTAGTTCTTCGAGCGGGATTCGATCAGCGGCGGTGGGGCTTCCTCGAAGCCGATGCCCTCGCCGAGCTGGTGGTGGTAGTTGTTGATCTGGCGCGCGCGCTTGGCGGCGATGATGACGATTGCGTACCGGGAATCGACCTTCGCCAGCAGATCGTCTAGGCGTGGATGAATCATGGGCGGCTCATGGTACCTGCGGGCGTCAGCTCGCAGCCGACGATCGCCGTGAGCGCCGCCGTTGCGCGCTCGAGATCGTCGTTTCGAACCATGTACCGGAACCTGTGGGCCTGCTCGAGCTGCTCGCGCGCGAGCTCGAGCCGCTCGTCGATCTCCCCCGTGCTCTCCGTCGCCCGCTCGCTCAGGCGCCGTTCGAGCTCGGCAACGTCCGCGACGATGAACACCGTCACGCTTCCCTCGACTTCGGCTTGGACTCGCAGCGCGCCTTCGAGCTCCAGCTCGAGCACGCAGACCCGTCCCTCGCCGGAGATTCGCTCGATCTCGGAGTGCAGCGTGCCGTAGCGTCTGCCGGAGACGTAGGGAACGTGCTCGAGGAACTCGCCCGCCTGGACGCGGCGCTCGAATTCCTCGTCGGACACGAACCAGTACTCGCGCCCGTTCTCTTCACCTGGACGCTGCGGCCGTGTGGTCGCGGAGACCGCTACCTCGAGCGTTGGAATCCGATCGACGAGACCCTTGATCAGCGTGCCCTT
>JACCVK010000244.1 GCA_013698195.1 Actinomycetota bacterium
CGGTCACCGGCCCCTCCGGGCTCCACGCGATCCTCGACGTCGTCATCGAGGGCCAGAAGACGGTTCACCCGTCGGTGCTGGCGCACCTCCAGCGTGACCCCATTCGGGGCACCGTGTCGCACATAGATCTCCGCGAGGTGCGGCTCGACCAGCCGATCCAGGCGTCCGTCGTAATCCACCTCATCGGCGAGCCTGTCGGTGTCAAGGATTCGGGTGGCGTTCTCGCCCACGTCACGCGCGAGCTCCATGTCGAGGCGCTGCCGATGGAGATCCCCGAGCACATCGACGCCGACGTCTCGGCGCTCGAGATCGGAGATGCGCTCCGGCTCGAGAGTCTTCCTCTCATCGAAGGCGTTCGTGTCTTGGACGATCTCCATGAGACCGTGATCGCGACGGTGTCCGCTCCGCGGGTCGAGATCGAGCCGGAGGTCGAGGTCGAAGAGGGCGAAGAGGCCGAGGGCGAAGAGGCTCCCGAGGACGGCGCCGCGCCGGACGCGGATGCCTCCGCCGAGCAAGCATCCGACGAGGAGTAGTCCTTGCGGCTCTTCCGTCGAGGCGAGGCCGCTTCGACGCTCGATCTTCTCGTCGCCGGTCTCGGGAATCCAGGCCGCGAGCACGAGCACGACCGGCACAACGTCGGGTGGATGGTCGTCGACGAGCTTGCCCGTCGGCACGATGGGACCTGGCGGTCGAAGTTCAGCGGCCGGCTGGCCGAGACGCGCATCGGCGAGAGCCGCATCGCACTCCTGAAGCCCGAGACGTACATGAACGAGTCCGGGCGCCCGATCGTGGCCGCGGCGCGTTACTTCAAGGTCGAGCCGGAAGCGCTTCTGGTGGTGCATGACGACGTCGATCTCGAATTGGCGAGGCTCCAGGCACGAGCCGGCGGCGGACTCGCGGGGCACAACGGATTGCGCTCGATCTCGCAGGCGCTCGGAACGCAGGAGTTCCTCCGCCTCAGGATTGGAGTCGGGAGACCGGAGCGCGGCGACCCGCGTCCGGTCGCCGACTACGTGCTCTCTCCGTTCGGGGCAGACGAGGATGCGGACGCGCTCGTCGCGCTCGCGGCGGATGCGGTCGAGCTGCTCCTCAACGACGGTCTCGCGGTGACGCAGCAGCGCTTCAACTGACGTTCGCGGAGCGCGGTTTGTGCGGCCGCGCTTGGTTGCTCCCACGGGACGCAATTGGCGCAGAGCCGTTACCCACGCGTGACGGAACTGCGGATAGGTTGTCTGTAGGGGTACGGGAGTACCCCTGGGGGTGGTTGGTACGGCGTGCGTTCGGCGCGGTTGAGACGCGTGACTGCGTAGGCCGATCGTGGGTTTGGCGCGTTGCCCTCCAACCGACCCTCGCGACGCGGATACGCGACACGTCAGAGATACGATGACGGGTGCGGGACGCCGTTTCCCGCTTTCCGCATGGACCCGAGCCCACTCCGTCCCCTCCTCGCCGAGCTCGCTGGGAGCGATCGCTTCCGGTTGTTCGTCGACGGGCTTCCAGCCGCTGCCCGCGTCTCGGAGCCCGCACTACCGCTCGTTCTGGCCGCATTACAGGACACGCTCCAACGCTCCCTGCTGATTCTTCTTTCCGAAGACGAGCACGCGCGCGACGCGGCAGAAGCCGTCGGCTGGTACGTGGATCCGGGCCGAATAGGGCTCCTTCCAAGCCGCGGTGTTCGCTGGGAGTCGGGGCTGGAGCCGCCGGCTCACCTCGTCGGCGAGCGCGCCCGGGCGCTCGACGTACTCGCTGCCGGTGGTGCCGTCTTCGCTTCCGCCCGCGCCCTCGCGGAAGGCATGCCGCCCACCGCATCGCGGCCTCACCCGATCCGGCTTGCGTCCGGGGAGGAGGTCGGCCTCGACCGCTTCGTGGAGTCGCTCGCGCTCGCGGGCTACGAGCGCGTCGAGCGCGTCGAGGAGCGCGGTCAGATCGCGGTCAGGGGAGGACTCGTCGACGTGTTCCCGAGCACAGGGCGCGAGCCGCTCCGCGTCGAGCTCTTCGGCGACGAAGTGGAGCAGGTGCGCGCCTTCTCGCCGTTTACGCAGCGCACGCTGCACCCCGTCGACGAGATCGTGGTGTATCCCGCCGCAGAGCGGCGACAGGATCTCGTCGAGGCCAGCCTGCCCGAGGAGGGCGAGCTTCGAGCGCCGCCGAGCGACCTTGTCTTCCCCGTCGAGCGCCCTCCCGACTTCGTCTGGCAGCCGGACGACGTGCGCGGCGTCTGGGAAGAGGAGGAGCTCGAGCCGATCTCGCTCGCGGGCGCTGCGGAGCTCGACCCCTTTCCGCGCGGACAAGCACACTCGTTCGAGGCGCAGCGCCCCGCGATCGCTGCACGCGGGCTCGCCGAGGCCGAGAACGAGCTCAGCTCGATGCTCCGTCAGGGGAGGCACGTTGTCGTCGCCTTCCCTCACCGAGGTGAGGCGCTGCGGACCGAGCAGCTGCTCCGCAAGGTCGAGGTAGAGGTCGCGAGCGAAGCCAGTGCTCTTCCGCGCGAGCCCGCTGTTCGCTTCGTCGTCAGTCCGGCCCGCCGCGGCTTCGTCTGGAGAGACCTCGGCCTCGCGTTGCTCCCCGACGTTCAGGTCTTCCGCAAGCGCCCGCCCCGCGCGGATGCGCGTCTCGGCCGGGCGCTCCAGTCGTTCGCCGACCTCCGGACCGGGGACTACGTCGTTCACGAAGATCACGGTGTCGGGCGCCTGCTCGGCTTCGAGACGAAGGAGGTCGCGGGTGTCACCCGCGACTATCTCTTCCTCGCGTTCCGCGGCGAGGATCGGCTGTACGTTCCTCACGAGCAGCTTCCAAAGGTCAGCCGCTACATCGGCGCGGACGCCAAGTCGCCCGCGCTCTCGAAGCTCGGCGGCAAGGCCTGGGCAAACCTCAAGAGCCGCGCCCGAGCATCGGTGCGCGAGCTCGCCGGCGAGCTCCTCGCGCTCTACGCGAGCCGCCAGCAGGCCGCGGGCCACGCGTTCGAGGTCGGCGGCGACTGGCTGGAGCGACTCGAGGCCGCGTTCCCGTATCGAGAGACGGATGACCAGCTGCAGGCGATCGAGGCTGTGAAGGAGGATCTCGAGTCGCCTCGCCCGATGGACCGGCTCGTCTGCGGCGATGTCGGCTTCGGGAAGACGGAGGTCGCGGTTCGAGCTGCTTTCATCGCGGCGCTCGGCGGGAAGCAGAGCCTCGTTCTCTGCCCGACCACGATCCTCGCCGAGCAGCACTGGAACACGTTCCGGGAGCGCTATCGGGACTTTCCGGTGACTGTCGAGATGGTCTCCCGCTTCCGCTCGCGCGCGGATCAGACGCGTATCCTCGCCGAGTTCCAGGAAGGCAAGGTCGACGTGCTCGTCAGGACGCACCGCATCCTCTCGCGCGACGTCGTTCCGAAGAACCTTGGGCTCGTCATTCTCGACGAGGAGCAGCGCTTCGGCGTCGCCCAGAAGGAGCTGCTGCGGTCGCTCCGTCTCGAGGTCGACTTGCTCGCCCTGTCGGCAACCCCCATCCCGCGGACGCTGCATATGTCGCTTTCCGGACTGCGCGACATCTCGATCATCGAGACGCCGCCTGTCGGCCGCCTGCCGGTCCGAACGACCGTCGGAGAGCTCGACGAGAAGCTCATCCTGACCGCGCTCGAGCGCGAGCACGCTCGCGGAGGACAGTCCTTCTATCTCCACAACCGGGTCGAGACGATCGAGGAGGCGACGCGCAAGCTCCAGCAGTCGTTGCCCGGGTTGCGGTTCCTAGTCGCGCACGGACAGATGTCCGAGCGTGAGCTGGAGGAGCGGATGCATTCGTTCCTCGCGGGCGACGCGGACGTGCTCGTGTCGACCACGATCATCGAGTCCGGGATCGACATCCCGCAGGCGAACACGCTCGTCGTCGAGCGCGCGGACCTGCTGGGCCTCGCCCAGCTCTACCAGATCAGAGGGAGAGTCGGCCGCTCGGACGTGCTCGCACACGCGTACCTCTTCTATCCGGACGCGAGAGAGCTCACGCCCGAGGCGCGCGCGCGTCTGGCGACGCTGGCCGACCACACGGAGCTCGGCGCCGGGTTCCAGATCGCGATGCGCGACCTCGAGATCCGCGGCGCGGGCGACCTGCTGGGGCCCGAGCAGTCGGGCCATGTGGCGGCGCTCGGGTTCGAGCTCTACGTCGAGATGCTGAACGAGGCTGTGGCCGAGCTCTCCGGCCAGCGGCGCGTCGCGGTCAGGCCGGTGCGAGTCGACGCTCGCGTCGACGCCTACGTTCCAGCCTCGTACGTCGCGGCCGAGGCGCTCAAGATCGACCTACATCGGCGTATCGCGCTTGCCGAGCACGATGACGAGCTGCGCGAGCTCGTGCAGGCGACGGAAGATCGCTATGGCCCGTTGCCCGAGCCGGTCGCGAATCTTTTCGCGATCCAGGAGGCAAAGTTGAAACTCGCGCGCCTCGGTGCCGACTACCTCGTTTACCGTGGCGGGCGTGCGACGATCGGGCCGCTCGCGCTCGGCTCGGAGGAGCTCGCCGCCCTGCGTGCGGCCGTCCCGACGGCGATTTTCAGCACCCAGAAACGCGAGGTCTCGCTTCGCGTCGAAGATCTCGACGGAGCGTTGGACCTGCCCGAGGCTATAGTCCGCGCCCGGGTCGCGGCCTGAAGCGGCCCTTTGCGCCATTCGCAACGCCCACTCAACACCTCCTCGGCTATAAGGGACAGGCTCATGAAGCGCTCACTCGTCTCTCTTGCAGTGTTTGCGGCTGCACTTGGACTCGTCGCGACCGGCTGTGGCGGGTCCGGCGACGTCCCGAGCGGCACCGTCGCGGTCGTCGACGGCACGGAGATCGCGAGCAGCGAGCTCGACGCGCTGGTCGCGCAAGCCAAAGCCGGCTATGCGGCGCGGAAGCAAGACTTCCCAAAGGTCGGGACGCCCGAGTATCAGGGCATCCAGCAGCAGTACGTCGCCTTCCTCGTCCAGAAGGAGCAGTTCGAGCAGGCGGCGGAGGAGCTCGGGGTCGAAGTCACGGACGCCGACGTCGCGAAGACACGCGAGCAACTCGTGCAGGACCGCTTCGCGGGCGACGAGAAGAAGCTCTCGGATGCGCTCGAGGAGCAGGGCCTTACCGAAGAGGCCTTCGAGGAGACACTCCGAGTCTCTGTTCTCTCCGACAAGATCTTCAAGGCCGTGACGAAGGACGTGAAGGTCACGGACGCCGAGGCGCTCCAGTCCTACACCGAGAACAAGACCACGTACGAGACGACTGAGTCCCGGCAGGTGCGGCACATCTTGCTCGCCGAGAAGGACTCGAACGGGCAGGTTGACTTCGCGAAGAGCAAAGCCGAGGCGGACCGCGTGTACGCGGAGCTCCAGGACGGCGCGGACTTCGCCGCGCTCGCGAAGCAGAATTCGGCGGACGAGGCGTCGGCGGCGGACGGAGGCAAATATCTCGCGAACCGCGGGCAGAGCGTCGCAGCGTTCGACAAGGCCGCGTTCGATCTCGAGACCAACGAGATCTCGCGCCCGGTGAAGACCGAGTTCGGCTATCACCTGATCCAGCCGCTGGCGGACGCCACGCCGGCGAAGGTCACTCCGTTCGAGGAGGTAAAGGAGTCGATCAAGGCCGATCTGCTCCAGCAGAAGCGGAGCGAAGTCTTGACCAAGTGGGTCGAGGATCTTCAGAAGGACTACGAGGGCAAGGTCAGCTACGCGACTGGTTTCGCCCCTCCGGAGCTCCCGGACACCACGCAGACGGTTACCGAGTAACGTCCTCGAGGATGCCGCTGTCGGAGGCGCTTCTCGACCTCCAGGAGCTGACACTCCGTCTTCGCCGCGAGTGCCCCTGGGACCGTGAGCAAACGGCGCGAACGATCGTGCCTCACACCGTCGAGGAAGCGTATGAGGTCGCGGACGCCGCACTGGCGGGCGACCAAGCGTCGTTGCGCGACGAACTCGGCGACCTCCTCTTCCAGGTCTACTTCTTGTCGCTCTTGCTCGAAGAGCGCGGGCAGGGCGACCTCGAAGCCGTCGCGCGCGGGGCGCACGCGAAGCTCGTGCGGCGACATCCGCACGTCTTCGGGGACGCGGACGCACAAACGGCCGCACGGGTTCGCGAGCGCTGGGAGGCGATCAAATCGGAGCAGGAAGGGCGCACAGGAACGTTCCATCAGCTCGCCGAGGCATTGCCCGCGCTCACGTACGCCCGCAAGGCGGGACGTCGTGCCGCGACGGTGGGATTCGACTACGCGGGCGTGCAGGACGTATTCGCCGGACTCGCCGACGAGATCGAGGAGCTTCGCCTCGCCGTTACCGAGGCGGGCGAACGCGCTCCCGAGACCGAGGCCGACGAGAGCGTCTTCGACGAGGTCGGAGACGTGCTCTTCGCGACGGTCAACTTGGCCCGTCACTTGAACGTCGATCCAGAGCTGGCGCTGCGCGGCACGGTGAGGCGTTTTGTCGGGCGGGTCGAGGAAGCCGAGCGCCTCGCGGCCGCCGAGGGACGCGCATTCGGCGAGCTGCCGCTCGCAGAGCAGGATCGTTACTTCGACCGGGCGAAGAAGGCGGCGGGGTGACCGCCTCGGCGATCGCACGGGTGCACGGGCGCCAGATCCTGGATTCGCGCGGGAACCCGACGGTCGAGGTGGACGTCATCCTCGAATCGGGTGCGCTCGGCCGGGCGGCGGTCCCCTCGGGCGCCTCGACCGGCGAGCACGAAGCGGTCGAGCTCCGTGACGGAGACGCCTCGCAGTACCTCGGCAAGGGCGTGGGGACGGCAGTCGGGAACGTGAACGGAGAGATCGCGGCTGCAATTACCGGCTTAGAAGCCGAGGGCCAGCGGGAGCTCGACCGCGTTCTTAGCGAGCTCGACGGAACCGAGAACAAGAGCCGCCTCGGCGCGAACGCCATTCTCGGCTGCTCGCTCGCGGTCTCGAAAGCCGCTGCCGCTCACAACGAGGTCTCGCTCTTTCGCTGGATCGGTGGGGCGGAGGCGAAAGTGCTGCCCGTTCCGATGCTGAACGTGATCAACGGGGGCGCGCATGCGCAGAACGGGCTCGATTTCCAGGAGTTCATGGTCGTGCCTGCCGGAGCGGACACGTTCTCCGAGGCTCTTCGCATCGGAGCTGAGGTCTACCACGCGCTGAAGGCGGTGCTCCATGAGCGCGGCCTCGCCACCGGAGTGGGTGACGAGGGCGGGTTCGCTCCCGACCTCGGCTCGACCGAGCAGGCCATCGAGGCGATCCTCGAGGCGGCCGAGCGGGCCGGCCATCGCGACCGCGTCGGGATCGCCCTGGACCCGGCGGCCAGCGAGCTCTTCCGCGAGGGCGCGTACGTGTTCGAGCGAGAGGAGCGCACGCTGACTCCGGACGAGATGAACGCGTTCTACACGTCACTGGCCGAGAAGTACCCGCTCGTGTCCGTCGAAGACGGGCTCGACGAGAACGCCTGGGCGGACTGGAAGGCGCTTACGAGCACGCTTGGAGATCGTCTGCAGCTCGTCGGGGACGATCTCTTCGTCACGAACAAGACCTTTCTCGAGCGCGGAATCTCGGAGGACGTCGCAAACGCGATCCTCGTCAAGGTGAACCAGATCGGGACGCTGACCGAGGCGCTCGACACGATCGATGTCGCCCGGCGAGCGGGGTACGCCACGGTTGTCTCGCATCGCTCCGGCGAGACCGAGGACACCACGATCGCCGACATCGCGGTCGCCGTGAACGCGGGCCAGATCAAGACCGGCGCGCCGTCGCGGTCGGATCGTGTCGCGAAGTACAACCAGCTCCTGCGGATCGAGGAAGAGCTGGGCGGAGAGGCGCAGTATTCGGGCTGGACAGCGTTTCCTCGCACGAACCGCTAGCAGCCTGATCCTCTAGCCTGCGGCGCATGGCGCTCTCGGCCCGGAGAACGAAGATCGTCGCGACGGTCGGGCCGGCCTCGGCCGGCGAGGACGTGCTCGGGAAGCTGATCGCCGCGGGGATGGACGGTGCACGGCTCAAC
>JACCVK010000281.1 GCA_013698195.1 Actinomycetota bacterium
AGCTCGTAGAGCATCGGTACGACGAGTGAGAGCGTGAGATAGCCGTGCGCGATGGTCGACCCGAACGGGCCGCTAGCTGCACGCTCGGCGTCGACATGGATCCACTGACGGTCTTCGGTCGCCTCGGCGAAGGCGTCGATTCGCTCCTGGGTCACGTCGATCCACGAGGACGGCCCGAGCTCAGCTCCGACGAGCGAGGCAAAGCTCGCGGTCACGCGGCGTCCGCCGCCGCTGCTCCGGCCTCGAGGCGCGCGAGCGACTCCTCGCGGCCGAGGAGCTCGAGGCTCTCGTAGAGTCCCGGCGACACTCGCGAACCGGTGACGGCGACGCGAATCGGCAGATACACCGTGCGTGGCTTCTCACCCAGCTCGTCGCAGAGCGCCTTGAGGCGGCGCTCGATCTCGCCGGCGCTCCAGGTCTCGAGCTCTCCAAGCGCAGAGCGAGCAGGCTCCAGAATGCGCTTGTCGAGCAGAGCCCCGTCCGGCTCGACATCCCCGAACAGGAACCCTGCGAACGCCTCGAATTCGCTGAGCCGCCCGATCTTCTCCTGGACGAGCGGCACGGCTGCGCGAACACGCTCCTCGGGCCAGTCGCGACGTGTCTCGCCAACGTAGGAGACCAGCCGATCGGCGAAGTCCTCCGGCGACAGCGCGCGCAGGTACATCCCGTTCATCCAGTCGAGCTTCGCGTAGTCGAAGATCGCCGGGCTCGAGCCGACGCGCTCGAGCGAGAAGCGCCCGACGAGCTCGTCGCGGCTCATGATCGTCGTCTCGCCGTCAGGCGCCCAACCGAGGAGCGCAAGGAAGTTCATGAGCGCTTCCGGGAGGTAACCGGCGACGCGGAAGTCGTCGACCGAGACCGCGCCGTGGCGTTTGGAGAGCTTGCTGCCGTCCGGGCCGTTCACGTTCGGGACATGCGCGTAGCGAGGTAGGCGAGCGCCCAGCGCACTCAGGACGTTGATCTGCTTGGGGGTATTCGAGATGTGGTCGGGGCCGCGGATCACGTGCGTGATGCCGTCCCACAGGTCCTCGAGCGGGGAGGCGAAGTTGTACGTCGGCCGTCCGTCGGAGCGCACCAGCACGAGATCCTCGATCTCCTCATTCGGCACCTCGATGCGACCGAGCACGATGTCGTCGAACGCGGTGACTCCCTCGTCAGGCATCCGGAAGCGGATCGCGCCCTCGTCCTCGTACGCCTTCCCTGCGGCGAGGAGCTCCTGCGCTGCTGCCCGGCAGTCCTCCATGCGATCGAGCTGAAACGTGACCTCATCGTCCCAGTCGAGGCCGAGCCACCGAAGTGACTGTTGGATCTGCTCCGTCGCCTCGAAGACCTCCCGTGCCGTGTCCGTGTTCTCGATGCGGAGCCGGAACTCGCCGCCTTCATGTCGCGCGAAGAGCCAGTTGAAGAGCGCGGTGCGGACGTTCCCGATGTGGAGGAGCCCCGTCGGCGACGGGGCCATGCGGACTCGGACTGACACGATGCGACATCGTAGGGGCGGGCGTGCCCGGCCCCTACGATCTTCGCGTGCTCTACGGTGCCCATGTCTCCATCGCCGGCGGGATCTCGAAGGCGATCGACCGTGTCGAGGAGATCGGCGGCGACGCGGTACAGGTCTTCACACAGAGCCCACGCATGTGGCGGCCCACGCAGTACGCGCCGGAGGAGATCGCGCGCTTTCGCGCTCGTCGGACTGAGGCCGGGATCGAGCGAGTCCTCTGCCATGCGCTCTACCTCGTCAACCTCGCGAGCAGAGACGACGAGATCCGGACGAAGTCGCTGACGACGCTTCGGGCGACGATGGAGACGGCCCAGGCCGTCGGCGCCGACGCGGTCGTGTTCCACGTCGGGTCGCACCTCGGATTCGGGTTCGAAGAGGCCGTGGACCTCGTCACACCGTCACTGCGGGAGCTGCTCGAGCTGACGACTGACGAGCTCTGGCTCTGCCTGGAGAACACCGCGGGAGCCGGAGGAACGATAGGACGCTCAGTCGACGAGCTCGCCGCGCTCTGCGACGTAGTGGATCGCCATCCTCGGCTCGGGCTCTGCATCGACTCGTGTCACTGGTGGGCGTCCGGGGTGGATGTGTCGAAGTGGGCCGAGCTCGACGCCGCGGTCGCCGAGCTCGATGCGCGAATCGGACTCGAGCGCCTGCGCGCGCTTCACGTCAACGACGCGGCGATCGCGCTCGGCTCGAATCGGGATCGTCACGAGCGCGTCGGCGAGGGCATCATCGGCAAGGGCTTGGCGACATTCCTCGGGCATCCGGCCTTCGCGGATCTTCCGGCGATCGTCGAGACCTGGGAGGACGAAGGCGGTGAGACGAAAGACGTGAGCCGACTCCGAGAGCTCCATCGCCTCGGCAAGCGTCGTCGCCGAGTCTTGGAGTCCCGAAAGGTCTAGCTTGCGTCGGTGACGCGCGCGAAGATGCGGAAGCTCGTGCGCTCGCGCGGCAACTCGTGGAACTCGGGGTTGCGGCAACCGAGCTCGTCCTCACGGTTTCCGTAGCAGGAGATCACCTCGACCTCGCACATCGGCAACGGCGCTCGACGTGCCCGCACCGCACCGAAGCCGCCACGCTCCGACTCCGCCTCCTCGAGCAGTGCGACGTCGATCTCGACGTCGAAGACCTTCTGGAGACAGCCCATGTATGTCCGTCCCCAGGCCTCGTACGCGTAGACGAACGGGCAGCTCCGCGCGAGGCACGCACCCGGATGTACGACCTTCTCGCAGTGGACGTCGCAGCGGCGGCATTCGACCTCGTCCTGCGCTCGCAGCGGGAGTCCGATCGTCACCGTGGCCTCGCTCATGAGCCGATTGTGTTCCTGACGACCCGCCCGCCGCAAGTCTTGACAAGTCGTCAGTTTTCAGGCAGGGCCCGAGACGTGCAGCGCACGCTCCTCGGGCCGGCACGTCGCGGCCGATAGGTTTTCGCGACTTTGGTGAGGAAGATCCTTTTCGCAACGCTCGCGCTGGCGCCGATCGTCATCGCGCTGCACTACCTCGCGGATCTGTCGCAGACCGTCGAGTTCGTCATCGCAGCGGCCGCCCTCGTGCCGCTCGCCTGGCTCATCGGCGAAGCGACCGAGCACGCGGCCGAGCACACGGGGCCGGGAATCGGAGGCTTCCTGAACGCGACCTTCGGCAACGCACCCGAGCTCATCATCGCGCTCATAGCCGTCAACGAAGGCCTGACCGAGGTCGTGCGCGGCTCGCTCACGGGCAGTGTCGTTTCGAACCTCCTCCTCGTTCTCGGCGCTGCGCTCGTCGCCGGAGGGCGGGGAACCCTCGATCGGTTCTCGAGCTTTCTCTCGATCGGACTGCTGGTCGTGGCGACGTCGCTGTTCCTCATCCCCGCGATTCCGGGTTGGGACGGCGATCCCGACCGCGGCAGCTTGCCCCGCATCGCGGTGCCGGTGGCGATCGCGCTGCTCATCGTGTACGTCGGCGTCACGTGGTACTCGCTGCGCCGGCATAGCCGGATCCACGTCGCGAGCGACGAGGAGATCACCGGTTGGTCGCTGCCGGCTGCGCTCGTCGCGCTCGCGCTGACGACACTGGTGACTGC
>JACCVK010000333.1 GCA_013698195.1 Actinomycetota bacterium
GTGCGCACGTCCGCCGAGCTCGCCGGTGCGCGCGAGGCAGCCGAGCGTGAGGCTCAGGCGGCTTTCGGTGACGGCACCCTGTACCTGGAGCGTTATCTCGAGCGACCGCGTCACATCGAAGTGCAGCTCCTGGCGGACGCACATGGACATGTCGTCGCACTCGGCGAGCGGGACTGCTCGGTGCAGCGCCGCCACCAGAAGGTGCTCGAAGAGGCGCCGGCTCCCGGGCTCGACACGCAACTGCGCGAGGCTCTGCTGCAAGCCGCAGTCGCGTTTGGGCGCGCGATCGGGTACCGAAGCGCCGGCACCGTCGAGTTCGTGGTCGACGACGAGGAGTTTTTCTTCCTCGAGCTGAACGGCCGGATCCAGGTCGAGCATCCGGTGACCGAGCTGGTTACGGGCCTCGATCTCGTCGCCGAGCAGATCCGGATCGCCGCAGGAGAGGAGCTCGCGGATCACAGCCAGCAGGTCGACGGTCACGCGCTCGAGGTGCGGCTGTACGCGGAAGATCCGCGGACGTTCCTCCCCCAGACAGGGCGCATCGAGCGGCTTCGGCTGCCGGCGGGAGTTCGGGTCGACGCGGGTGTCGAAGAAGGCGACGAGATCGGGCTCGCCTACGATCCGCTGATCGCGAAGCTCGTCGCGCACGGTCGCTCGCGTGACGACGCACTCGACCGTCTCGCAGCCGCACTCGACGAGACCGAGATCGCCGGCGTGACGACGAACCTGCCCTTCCTACGCTGGCTCGTGCGTCACCCGCTCGTCCGCGCGGGCGAGGCGACGACCGCCTTCCTGGTCGAGCACCCGCCGCTCTCCCCCAGGGCGTTGCTTCGTGCACCCTCGGCGTGGCGGAGACCCTGGCGACTGAACCTCCCGGCACCCCCACCCGCACCGCCGCCGGACGTCGATGCCGAGTCTCACCGGCATGGCACCACGATCGGCGGTAGCAGCACCGTGACGGCACCGATGCCCGGCACGGTCATACGGGTCGAGGTCGCACCGGGCGCAGAGACCAAGGCGCGGCAGCCGCTCGTCGTCCTGGAGGCGATGAAGATGGAGATCCCGGTGCACTCACCGTTCGCCGGAACCGTGAGCGCGGTGCACGTATCTGCGGGAGACCGGGTCGCCGGCGGAGCGCCGCTCGTCGAGCTCGAAAGCTAGTTAGCGAGCGGGCGCGGGCGGTCCGTGCGGTCTATGTGGCCAGCCTGGGGCCCAGCCTGGAGCGCCACGCGATACCGCCAGAAGATGAGCCCCGCTGCCACCGCCGCGCCCGCGAGTCCCCAGAGGATGGAGCCCGCATCGCCGAAGTCCGGCTTCACGGTCATGTCGTGTGCACGAACAGGAGAATGAGAGCCAGCTCAAAGACGGTCGGCCTGCGGCGCCTAGTCATCGCCCACAACGCGGTCGAGCACTCGGCTGACGACAACGTTCACGAGCCACACCACGATCGTGGCTCCCACGTACGTCCAGAACCCGTTGATGACGAAGTTCGGGCTGATCCACTCGGCGAGCGCGAGCATGAGGACGTTGATTCCGAAGTACGCGAGTCCGAACGTCACGATGATGAGCGGCAAGGTCAGAATCGCGAGGATCGGCTTGAGGACGATGTTGCCGATCGTGAGGATCAGCGCGCCCAGGAGCAGGGATCCCCAGCGTTCGATCGCGACGCTGTCGAAGATCCAGTCGACAACGATCAGCGCGAGGACGTTGATGCCGTAGACAACGGCAAGGCGGACGCCAAGGCTCATCGCGGCGAGTCTACTTTCGCCGCTCGGCCGATCGAGCTAGAACAGCTTTTGGAGCTTCATGGCCGCGCCCATGTCACCCTTGATCTTCAGCTTTCCCGTCATGTACGCGGTCGTCGGGTTCGTCTCGCCCGCCATGATCTTCTCGAAGCTCTCCTGGCTCGCGGAGATCGTGACATCGGCATCGCCCGCACCCTCGGTGACCGTGATCGAGCCGTCCGCGATGGCCACGGTCCACGCGCCTGCGCCCTCGATGTCGAAGACGTAGCTGTTGTTCATGCCCGCGATCCGCTCCGCGGGAACGCGCTCGGGCAGCCCTGCGAAGAACTCCTGCACGCTGGCCATCCTCAGGCTCCTCTCCTCGGTTGGTGCCCGAGCCTAGATGATTCAGCTGGCGCGTGGATAGCATCCTGCGCAGCGTGGACTTCGACCTGACACCGGAGCAGGAGCTCGTCCGCGACACGGTTCGAACCTTCGCCCGCGAGCGAGTTGCGCCCGTCGCGGCCGAGCTCGATCTCGAGAGCCGCTTTCCCTACGAGCTCGTCGCGGAGCTCGCGGAACTCGGCCTCATGGGCCTGCCGATTCCCGAGGACTACGGCGGTGCGGGCGGCGACACCGTCTCCTACGCGCTGGCGATCGAGGAGCTGACGCGCATCGACTCCTCCGTCGCGATCACCGTTGCGGCCCACACGTCCCTCGGGACGATGCCTGTCCTCTCGTACGGCAGCGAGGAGCAGAAGCGTCGCTGGCTGCCCGATCTTGCGGCAGGTCGCAAGCTCGCCGCCTTCGGTCTGACCGAGCCCGGAGCAGGCTCGGACGCCGGGGCGACGCGGACGGCGGCGGAGCTCCGAGGCGGCTCGTGGATCATCAACGGCTCGAAGATCTTCATCACGAATGCGGGAACGGACATCACGTGGGGCGTGACGATCACCGCGCGGACCGGCGAGGACGAGATCTCCAACATCGTCGTCGAGAACGGGACGCCGGGCTACACGATCTCGGAGCCGATGAAGAAGCTCGGTTGGCGCGCCTCCGACACGCGCGAGCTCTCGTTCGAGAACGTCGAAGTGCCCGAGAGCAACCTGCTCGGGGAGCGCGGCGAGGGGTTCCGGCAGTTCCTCGAAATCCTCGACGGCGGCCGTATCTCGGTGGCGGCGATGGGCGTCGGGCTCGCACAGGGCGCTTACGACCTGGCGTCCAGCTACGCAAAGGAGCGCGAGCAGTTCGGCAAGCCGATCGCGACCTTCCAGGCCGTGCACTTCGCCCTCGCGGACATGGCGACCGAGATCGAGGCCGGACGCGCGCTCGTCCAGCGGTCAGCGTGGCTCAAGGACGCCGGCAGACCGTTCGCGCTCGAGGCAGCGATGGCGAAGCTGTACACGGGTGAGCTCTCCGCGCGCGTCGCCGGTGCGGCGCTCCAGATTCACGGCGGCTACGGCTACATGGAGGAGTCGGCAATCTCCCGGCTCTATCGTGACCAGAAGATCCTCGAGATCGGCGAGGGCACGAACGAGGTGCAGCGCATGGTCATCGCGCGCCACCTCGGGCTCACGTAAGGCGCCTCACCTCACTGCTGCGACGCCTATGAGCACGCGCGTCCTCGCCTTTCTCGCCGTCGCCCTCGGCGGGCTCGGATTCGCGCCGGAGGCGGGCGCGCACGCCTTCCCAACTCCGACCTACGTCGCGACCGACGCGATCTCGACAGTGGAGCTCTCGGTGCCGAACGAGCGCCGTCGCACGATGACCTCCTTCGAGCTCGTCGCGCCGGCCGGGCTCAACATCGCAGACGTTGTCGCGACCGAAGGCTGGACGAGCGCCGCGACGCCTCGCCGCGCGACCTGGAGTGGTGGCGGGCTCCCGGCCTTCGCGTCGACGACGTTCGCGGTGAAGCTCGCCGTCGATCGCGAGCCGGGGACAGTCGTACTCGAGATCGTCGAGCGCTACGCGGACGGAGCCAGCGTACGCTGGCCAGTGACTCTCGTCGTCACTCCAGCGGACGAACCCTCCCCGCAGCTCGGCATCGCCCTCGTCGTCGGTCTCGCCGGCCTGCTTGCGCTCACGATCGGCGGAGCTCTCCTCTGGCGGCGAGCGGGTCGCTCACTTCAAGAGCGATAGCGGCGACCGCTGCTAGCGTCACGCGGCTGTGATCTTCACGCAGTTCGTGGACGAGGATCTCGGTTGTGCGTCGTATCTCGTGGGTGACGAGCGGACGGGCACCGCAGTTGTCGTCGATCCTGCCTTCGCGATCGAGCAGTACCTCGAGGAGGCGGACAAGCGCAGCGTTCGCGTTGTCCGAACCGTCGAGACGCACACGCATGCCGACCACGTGTCCGGGCACGGGCGTCTTGCGCTCGAGCACGGCGTTCCCGTCTCGATCCATCCTGCGGCGGGCGCGGAGTATCCGCATGACCCGTTCGAAGACGGCGCTGAGATCGTCCTCGGCGACGTCGTCCTGCGCTGCGTGCACGCTCCCGGTCACAGGCCGGAGCACTGCGCGATCACCGTGATCGACGGCTCACGCGCCCCCGAGCCCTGGCTCGTCCTGACCGGCGACTCGCTGTTCGTCGGCGACGCGGCGCGTCCCGATCTCGCAGTCGACGCACGCGAGGGTGCCGAAGCGCTGTTCCATTCGCTGCGCCGGTTGCTCGAGCTCGGCGACGGCGTCGAGACCTACCCAGGTCACGTCGCAGGGTCACTGTGCGGCAAGGCGATGAGCTCGAAGGCCTCGACCACGATCGGGTTCGAGCGACGTTTCAACCCGGCATTCGCGACGGACGATGTCGCAACCTTCGTCACGGAAACCGCTTCTGTTTCCGCCCCGAAACCTCCGAACGTGGAGCGCATCGTCGAGCTCAACCGCGGATCCTTCGTCGGCGCGCAGCCGTTCCCGCAGGCGCTGGCGCACGCCCCTGAAGACGCGCAGGTCCTCGACGTCCGTCCCATCGCCTCGTTCGCAGCCGGCCACCTGCAGGGCGCGATCAGCGTCCCCGTCTCGGGCACGCGCTTCTCGACGAAGGCGGGATTCGCGCTCGACTTGGAGCGCCCGGTCGTCATCGCAGCGACAAACGAGGCCGAGATCGCACACGCCGTCAAGGGCCTCCAGGCGATCGCGGTCTTCGACCTCTCAGGTTTCGTGGACGGCGCAGGACCTGAGGAGCTCGAGCTCGTCTCGATCGACGAGCTCGACGGACTTCTGGACGCGGGCGCCGAGCTGATCGACGTGCGCGAAAAGGACGAGCGCGATGCCGGCTACATCGCGGGCAGTAGGAACATCCCATACCGCCTGCTCGCGTTCCGTGCGCAGGACCTTCCCCGCGACCGCCCGCTCGTGACCATCTGCGAGAGCGGCCCGCGTGCAGTGATCGGGGCAAGCGTTCTCGCGGCGCGCGGGCTCGACGCGAGAGCAGTGTCGGGCGCCGGAGTCGACGACTGGGCCGAGAGCGGTCGGCCGACCGTCGAGTTCAGACGCTGTGGGGCTTGACAAATCGCCGCCTCGGGTACCTTGTGAACTGTCCCGGCGTCTGCGGCCAGAGCCCGGGGAGAGGACGCAGGCAAACGGTGACGAAGGGGAGTCAATGACTTTTCATAGAGGTAGAGGCCGGGGTCGAGCGCTCCTGGCCGTTGCAGCAATCGCGCTCGTCGTCAGCACGACCGCCGGGGCCGCCCCGGGCGATCCGGTAGCGACAGACGATTTCGTAACAACGACCGTCGGTGTCGCGGTGACATTCAACCCGCTCGCCAACGACTTCGATCCAGGTGCCGGAGCGCTCCACATGGCCGGCCTCGGAAACTTCACAGGCGCCGATCCGCTGCTCGAGGCGCTCAGCTCGGACGGTTTGACGGGCGAGACGACGTTCTGGCCGCGCGTGCCCTACACGGGCGTGTTCGGCTTCCAGTACGCCGCAGCGGATGAAGACGGCAACATGGACAAGGCCTTCGTGCAGGTCAGCGTGCGGGAGGTCGACGTGCCGACCGTGACCGGTGACGGAGCGTTCGACGTCGAAGCCGGTCGGAGGACGCACTTCGAGTTCAACGCTGCTCCGTCAGGCGGCGGTGTTGGAGGGACGTTCTTCCTCCAGCGGTTCCGCGGCCAGAACATCACGTTCAACGGCTTCGTCGAGTCGCTGAGCGGAGCGGGTCCGGATGCCACGATGACGGGAACAGGCACGTTCAACGGCGCGTCCGGGTACACGTTCAGCGTCCAGCTGGTCGAGAAGGGCGACCCGGGAGGCTTCAAGGGCGACCGGATCGGCGTGGAGATACGGAACCCAGGTGGCACGGTCGTGTACACGACGAACGGGACGACAGCCATCTCCAACGGAAACATCCAGGTTCTGTAGACGCAGAGGAAACGAGTCAGGTCTCGATCCGCGCAAGGCGCGCACGGATCGAGAC
>JACCVK010000057.1 GCA_013698195.1 Actinomycetota bacterium
CGACCGGGCAGCGTCAGCGCAGTGACGTCGTGCCCGTCGGCGCTCAGGGCCGCGGCGACCTCGTCCCACGCCCACGCGCCCAGCCAGAACCCGGGAACGAGGACAATGGTGTGGTGTTCATGCCCGAAAAACTAACGGTTCTGCTCGAGCATGGAGCGATGGAAGCGGAGGATGGGCTCGAACCCCGACACGTAGCTTGGGAAGCCACACGTGACCCCACGAAAGAGATCGATGGCCTTGTCGAGCTCCTCGCGATCAACGGCCGCCCAAGGGAGGCAGCGTCGAAAGCGAGCGCGGCGGGCACCTGACATCGGACAGCCCGTAGTTGCGAACTGCTCGGGCGAGAGGACACTCCCTCATCCGACTGAAGCCACGCGACCATGGGTCAGCGTAGGCTCCGTGCGTGTCCCTGTATTGCGAGGTGAAGGGTAGCGGCATCCCTGTCCTTT
Organism: Actinomycetota bacterium; assembly: GCA_013698195.1. Taxonomy (GTDB): domain Bacteria; phylum Actinomycetota; class Thermoleophilia; order Gaiellales; family Gaiellaceae; genus GMQP-bins7. The sequence goes on from JACCVK010000057.1 coordinate 450, forward strand.
TCCTTCATCAGGGGGTAGTCGACAGTCGGGTATGGGATAGCCAGTGGATCTCGTTCGCACCGAGCTACAGGCTGGTGCGCTGCGATCTAGCGGGCTTTGGGCGCTCTCCGATTTCGAATATCCCAATCGCGCATGCACGAGATGTGGCTGATGCCCTCGACGAAGTCGGCGTGTCCGGTGCCGGTGTGGTCGGCGGGTCGCTTGGTGGTCGTGTCGCGCTGGAGTTGGCCGTCGGTCGTCCGGACCTCGTGCGGGTGCTGGTACTCGTGGCCGCAGCGCTGCCGGGGGTTGATTGGTCGCGAGAAGTGCGCGCGTACGGTGCTGCCGAGGACGATGCCATGGCCGCCGATGATCTCGACGCCGCCACCGAACTCAACCTACGCATGTGGGTGGACGGGCCGGGCCGCACGGCAGCCGACGTCGACCCGGCCGTCAGGGCCGCAGTCGCGGAAATGCAGCGTCGTGCGCTCGAGCTGCAGGCACCCTACTGGGAGGTCCTCGAGGAAGAGATGCTCGTCCCCGACATTGGCGAACGCCTGGGCGCTGTGCATGTACCGACCCTTGTCCTGGTCGGTGAGGAGGATGTGGACGACTTCCAGGCGCTTGCGACGCGCATGACGGACGAGATCCCCGATGCTCGGCTCGCCACGATTCCCGGTGCTGCGCACGTGCCCAATCTCGAACGGCCACTTGCGTTTGACGCGGTCGTGCTCGAGTTCCTCGCAGACGCTCTCGGTTAGAGCACGATCTCAGACGTACAGAGTCAGTGCGTGGGAGGGCGGTCGTAAAGAGACGCGCCGATCATCTCGAGTGAGAGTCGGGGCCACATTCCTCAAGAGACTTTTCCGATCACTCGCACAAACGAGCGTGACGTTCCCGACTCCGCATCGCTGACGGCAAGGACGCTCCGCGGCCCGCCGAGACGCGCTAGCCCCGAGAAGAAGGAGCGCCGGACGTCGTCAAGACCCGCGACCCGGCGCTGGGCGAGTTCGCGGCCAGTTCGGGTCATCTAGGGCGGGCCTTGACGGCGTAGCCCTCCGAACCCGATCAAGACCCGTGTCGATCGCCGCCGACCACCTCAGACGCCTGGGGCGAACTCGATGCTGCTGATGAGACCGTCGACGATCACGAACCCCACTCTCAGCGGTTGCTCGCTCGCGACCTCTCCGCTCTCGATCCAACGCTGCACGAGCCGGGCGCGCATCTCGGTGCCCTCGGACGTCTCGACGTACTCGGCGTCCTCGACGTTCTCCTCGAGGTGCTCAGGAGGCGTTCGCTGCGCCCGCATCTCGAGCCACGCGGCCCGCCCACGGATCGAGCCGTGCGCGAAGACGAGCTCGACGTCCTCGGTCATGAGATCGGCAGCCGCCTCGTCGTCGGAGCGGTCGAGCGCGTCGGCGTACGCGCGGGCGACGTCCGTGCTTCTCACGGAAGCCAGGATGACACAATGGCGTTGCACCGCAATCGCCTGATCGTTCCCAAAACCGTTCCAAATGGGCCGATCAGCCCGTGCGAGTTGCCCGCTTCGGCTACCGAAAGTGCCGCAACCAGGGCTTTCTATGAAGCGGACGATGGGACTCGAACCCACGACACCTGG
>JACCVK010000072.1 GCA_013698195.1 Actinomycetota bacterium
CGTGGACGCGGCGCTCGCAGGGCTTCCGAACGCGGGCAAGTCGTCGCTTCTCCGGCGCATCTCGAACGCGAAGCCGAAGGTCGCCGACTACCCGTTCACGACGCTCGAGCCCGTGCTCGGCACGGTCGAAGGACCCGAGGAGCGCCAGCTCACCGTGGCCGACATTCCCGGGCTCATCGAAGGTGCAGCAGACGGTGCGGGCCTTGGCCACGAGTTCCTCGCCCACCTCGAACGAGCTCGTCTCCTTCTACATGTCATCGACGCCGCCGACGGCGATCCCGCCGAACGTTTTCACGCGATCGACCGCGAGCTAGCTGCATACGGGGCAGAGCTCGACGAGCGCTCACAGATCGTCGTCCTCAACAAGATCGACCTCTTAGGCTCTCAACCGCCGTTCAGTGTCGTGGACGGTCGCGTCGTGAGGGTCGTCGCGACGTCGACCGCGACGGGTCAGGGCATCGACGAGCTGAAGAATGCGCTCTTCGAGTTGTGTCCCGTTGCGCCGCCACAGACGGACGACGAGCCCGAGCTTCCGGAGTTCGTCGAGTACCGGCCGAAGCCGAAACGTGGGCCGGCGTTTCGGATTCTGCGCACCGATCGCGGCTATCGGATCGCGGGCAAGACGCCGCCACCGAACGAGCTGGAGGACGCGCTCCGCCGCGCCGGAATCCGGCGTGGGGCGAAGGTGGACGTGGACGGCGAGACGCTGGAGTGGCAGGAGTGAGCAAGTCTCGGCTCGGCATTCTCGGCGGCGCCTTCGATCCTCCGCACGTCGGGCATGTCGAGCTTGCGCGAGCCGCGTGCGCCCACTTCAGCCTCCAGTCGCTCCTCGTTCTCGTCGTTGCCGATCCCGGGCACAAGGCGACGATCGCGCCGGCGGCCGCGCGACTCGAGCTCGCCCGTCTTGCGTTTTCGGATCTGCCAAATGCTCAGATCGAGCTCGACCAGCACGCACGCACGGTCGACTGGCTCGAGGAGCATCGTCCTCGAGATGCGGTGTTCATCCTCGGTGGCGACGAGCTCGCCGCCTTTGCCGGGTGGAAGGACCCCGAGCGTGTTCTCGAGCTCGTGACGTTGGGAGTCGCGATGCGGCCGGGCGTCTCCGAAGCCGCGCTGCGCGAAGCCCGCGCTCGACTCTCCGCACCCGAACGCGTTTCGTTGTTCCCGATGACGCTGCAGCCGGTTTCCTCGAGTGACGTTCGGGCAAGCATTGCGCGGGCCGAGTCCGTGGACGGCCTCGTGCCGCCGGAGGTCGAGGACGCGATCGAGCGCCTCGGCCTGTACCGGGCGCAGTGAGTGCCCGCCTACCGGGCTACACTCCGGAAGCCCGTGACGAGAGGACGCGCAGAGAACTGAACCCGCTCGAGCAAGCCCGTGAGACTGCCGCCCTCTGCCAGGAGAAGCTGGCGACCGACGTCACGATCCTCGACATGCAAGGGGTCTGTGACTTCACCGACTACTTCGTCATTGCCAGCGGGCGGAACACGAGGCAGACGAAGGCCGTGTACGACGAGGTTGCGCAGGTCCTGAAGAAAGACCACGCGTTGCTGCCGCGCTCGACAGCGGGCGTGCGCGAAGGCGACTGGATCGTCGCGGACTTCCTCGACGTGGTCCTTCATCTCTTCACGCCCGAGACGCGGTCGTTCTATCGTCTCGAGGAGCTCTGGGACGACGTGCCGTCCGTCGAGGTGGCAGCCGTTTAGCGGCTGTCGGCCTCGCCGACTGCCCACACGTCGCGCAGCTCGTCGGGCGGCGCCTCGAGGGCGACCGCTCCGCTCCGCGTGGGCTGCAGCGGTCGGCGCGGCTCGCGCACGCCCAGCCCGCCTTCTGTGTCGTTCCAGAGTTCTTCCTCAGGAGGCGTGCTCGAGAACAGCTCGCGTACGAAGCGGGCGAAGCGCGTGACGATTCTGGGCTTTCGCTCGCGGATGCGTCGGGACTTGCGCCTGCGCATGGGGCCAGATTAGCGTGCCGGGCGCTCGATAGACTGAGCGCTCCCGTGGGGCCATAGCTCAGTTGGGAGAGCGTCTGGCTGGCAGCCAGAAGGTCGCCGGTTCGAGCCCGGCTGGCTCCACCAAAGACTCAATACTCAAGCCACGAGGTCCGCGGGCCAGGCCACGTGGCCTTTCCATCTTGCGCTCCCGGTTTTTGGCCAAGCTCGCCCGGATTGAGAGCCAGACAGGTCATGTCACCGACCGACGAGATCTGGATCGCAGGATTCAGGCAGCCCGATGTCTTCCGGCATTCGCACCGACGCCGATCCACTGGCTCGTCCAGGGGCCAGTGGTTGAACCCAGTTCCTTCGCGCCTCGCCCTCAGGCTCGTGAGCCCACCCGAGCGGTGGCAGCAACAAAGGGTCCGACCCGATGGATCAGATCGGCGAACTTGCGATGATTCGTCTCCACAACCCAGCGGCTTCCGCCGAGCTAGCCTGGATGCGGATGCCAGACTCGCTCTCGCCCGAGCAGCGTAGTCGCCGCATGTCCCTCGTTCGCAGTCGGGACACCCAGCTGGAACTCCGGTTTCGGCGTGCTCTCTGGGCTGCAGGGGTCCGCGGTTGGCGCTGCCACGTTCGCAAAGTCTTTGGTGTCCCTGATCTCGCCTGGCCAGGCCGGAGGATCGCAATCTTTGTCGACTCGGCGTGGTGGCACGGCCATCCGTCGCGATGGCAGCCAGGGCGTCTCCCCAGTGGCTGGGACGAGAAGATAGCCCGCAACAAGGAGCGCGATGAGGTGGTCAATGCTCGTCTCCGCGAAGAGGGCTGGAGAGTGTTGCGCTTCTGGGATTTTGAGGTCGAGCGTGACCTCAATTGCTGCGTAGCGGAGGTCAGCCGATCGGTCGCCGCAAGATCGGCGGGTCGAGCAGTCCGCGTCGCCCGGACGGGCACACAGCCCGTGAAGGAGACCTAGTCCCAGCCAGGAATTGCCGGAAACTCAAGTCTCACTTCCTCGTCTTCGTCCTCGAGCGAAGCTGCGTCTTTGAGCCACTCCTCGAGGAACGAGCCGATCTGTGGGTTCGAAAAGGTGATCTCACTGCCGTGCAGAAGCACTCGTTCGATCTCGTCATCCGGGAGCTGCTCGAGAGCCCGCTTTAGGTCGAGGGTTGCTTTGATCCGTCGGATGTCGGAGACGTAGTCGAGGACCGTGACGCGTTCCTTGCCGTCCCTGAGACGAAGGCCGCGGCCGAGCTGCTGAACGAAGATGCGGCGGCTGTGCGTGACGCGGAGGAAGCCGATGATGTTGACGTCGGGGACGTCGACGCCTTCGTTCAACAGATCAACGGTTGTTACGATCGGCACGCGACCATCGCGAAACTCGCTCATCAGGATGTTCCGCTCACGGCGCGATTGACGCGAGTTCACGCATTCCGCGCGACGCCAGCCTGACTCACGGAGGAGCTGAGCGAACTCTTCGGCGTGGTTGATGCTGCGACAAAACACCACCGCTCGCGGTGACCGCGTGCATCCCCAGGCTTCGTGGAGGCCGTCGATTACCGCCTGATCCCGTTGTGGCAAGAACAAACGATGATTGAGGTCGCTAAGCGTTAGGCCGTATTCGCTCGTCTCGCGCACGACGTCCCAGTCGATCTTGTCGATGAACAGTCGGTAGTCGACTTGCGAAAGGAAACCCTCGGCCATCCCCTCGGCGATCCCCATTTTGAACACTGGCGGCATCGAACATGAGTTACAAGTGAGGCGATTGCGAGGGTTCTACCCTAGGGTCGTGAGCATCCGTCAACGACTGCGTGGTGACGCAGCAGCGAGCAACTCAGGCAAACCTGCCGGAGGGGTTTGAGACCTGCCCGGTTAGGTCCATTAGCCGTACGTTGCACCGCCCCAACGTCTCGTGCGGCCCGTGCGGGGCTTCGTCATGCCTGGTGTCGACCACACCGCTCGAACCCGTCGATCGTTCTGCCCAAAAAGGTCGTTGAACCTCCAGGAGGTGGGCAACCAACCGTTCACGGCGTCGATGCGATGTCGAGAACTTTCTCGTCGGTTCGTCGTATTGAATGACGAGGCGCAGCGACCGTCGCTGCGCGCGAACGCCGCAAACGAGGAGGATTTGATGGCAGGCAAGCCAGTGCACGTGGAGATTCCGGCTCAGGACACCGCGCAGTCCCGCGACTTCTGGGGGTCGCTGTTCGGCTGGAAGTTTGAGGCGTACGAAGGCAGCCCGAGCGAATACCACATGACCCGGTTCGACGAGCAGACCCGCGGTGCGATCTACGTGCCGGACGGAGCGTCGCAGGGGATGCGCGTCTACTTCGACGTCGACGACGTCAATGCGGCGTCCGCGCGTGTGCGCGAGCTCGGCGGCGAGATGGGCGATGTGATGCCTGTGCCGAGCATGGGCTGGTTTTCCATCGGCAAGGATCCCGCCGGAAACGACTTTGGCCTCTGGCAGAACGATCCGTCGGCATCGATGCCCGAATAGGACGCGGCGAGCAGGCGGCGGTTTCGCCGCCGCCTGTCCACCGCGCATCTTCCGCGACGCAGGCCCGGTGCTGTAGAACTGGGCCTTAGAAACTGGGTGAACCGAAGCGAAAGGGAAGCTCATGCCCTTCTACCAGCGTCGCGGCGACGTGCCGCGCAAGCGCCACATCGTCTTCCGCGAGAACGGACGGCTCCTCACCGAAGAGGTGATGGGCCTCGAGGGTTTCACCGGAAACGAATCGATCCTGTACCACCTCGAGTCTCCGTGCCGGGTGAAGGAGCTCGGCGAGTTCAGGCCGATTGAGCGCGAGGAATGGGTGCCGGAAGCGCATGCGCATCGGCGCATGGACACGTACGACATCTCACCCGGGGGCGACGAGATCTCCGGCCGCCGCACACTCATGTGGAACTCCGATGTCGAGATCTCGCTTTGTCGCCCGGACTCGACCATGGACTACTTCTTCCGGAACGGCGAAGGCGACGAGGTGATCTTCGTCCACGAAGGGACCGGAACGCTCGAGACCACGTTCGGCGACGTCCCCTACAAGGACGGGGACTACGTGGTGGTTCCGCGTGGCACGACCTACCGCTTCGTGCCAGAAGGGCCACAGCGCTACCTCATCTTCGAAACGCCGGGTCTCATCGAGATCCCGAAGCGCTACCGAAACCAATATGGGCAGATCCTCGAGGGTGCGCCGTACTACCACCGCGATCTCCATCCGCCCACAGAGCTCAACACGCAGCGCGACAAGGGCGACTTCCTCGTGAAGGTACGGGTGCGCGGCGGAATCCAGGACTACGTCCTCGACTACCACCCGTTCGACGTCGTCGGCTGGGACGGCTACCTGTATCCGTGGACGTTCTCCATCCACGACTTCGAGCCGATCACGGGCCGGATCCATCAGCCGCCGCCCTCGCACCAGACGTTTCAGGGGCCGAACTTCGTCATCTGCTCCTTCTGTCCGCGGAAGCTCGACTTCGATCCCGAGTCGGTGCCGATCCCGTACCACCACTCCAATCTGCAATCCGAGGAGATGATCTACTACGTCTCCGGCAACTTCGGGTCGCGCAAGGGAATCTCGGTCGGGTCGATCACGCTGCATCCGTCCGGTCTCCCGCACGGGCCGCAGCCCGGCCTCGCTGAGAAGTCACTCGGGGTGACGGAGACGACGGAGCTCGCGGTCATGTGCGACACGTTCCGGCCGCTGAGGCTCTCGACCCTCGCCCGCGATCTCGACGACGGGGTGTACGCCTACTCGTGGCACGAGCCGCCTGCAGACGATCCTAGCCTCGCGGGCGTAACGAGTCACCTGTGACGGGGTCGGACCTCACCGGTCTGACCCGGTGAACAGCGACCGCTTCCTGCACGAGCTCCCCGCGCTCTTCGACGACTTCCCGGCTTCCGAGCACCCGCGCGACCGCCGCTTCGCTCCGGTTCTCGAGGAGGTCGAGAACCTCGCTTCTGAGAACGTCCTCGCGCTTCTGAACCATGCTGCCTCGTGTCTCGCGCCGGGCGAGGCGTACGTGGAGGTCGGCATCTACCACGGCGCCAGCCTGATCGCGGCTCTGAGCGGAAACGAGGACCGGCGATTTGTCGGGATCGACAGCTTCGGCTTTCGCGAAGCGACCCTCGAGCAGGTCGAGGCGAACCTGGAGCGGTTCGGTGTTCCGCGGCCCGAGATCCTCGTCGGCGATGTCTTCGAGCTCGTTCGCGACGGTGCGCTTGCCGAGGCCCCGATCGGTGTCTGGTACTACGATGCGGCGCACGACTACGAGGCGCAGCTCGAGGGTCTACGGATTGCCGAGCCGCTCCTGGTCGCAGGTGCGCTCATGATCGTCGACGACACCGACTGGGAGCGCGTCGAGCGCGCGCTGGACGACTACCTCGCCGAGCAGCCGCGCGCGCGGCGCATCCTCACACTCGACGGGAAGGATCGTGGTTCCCCGCAGTGGTGGGAGGGAGTGCAGGTGCTCGAATGGAGCGGCTGAGCTCGCGGAGCTAGATGCCGCGGATCGTCAGCCGGCGGTTCAAGACGACGCCGTTGATGTCGTTCAGCATGAACGTCGCCGTGTACGTGACTCCCCGCTTGATCCCGCCCGGGAACCGAATGCGGGCGGTGATCGCGCAGTCGCGCTGGAGCCGTGACGTTTGCTGGTCGACGTCGAGCAATCTGGTTCCGCGGTACGTGCGCCACGTCATCCCGATCGCCGTTCCGGTCGTGTCCCCGACGCAGTACCGGCGGGTGTGAAGCTTGACGAGCGGCGTCACCGTTCCGCGGCGGAAGGCGAAGACGGCGTTACGCGCGTCGAGCGGCCTTGCGCTTGCCCCGAACCGGCCGGGCGACCCGTTCTTCGCGCTGCCGTTCGCCCGGTAAAGGCCCGACTCCCATGGCTGGCCCTGATCGTCCTGGTAGACGAACCAGATGAACATGCCGACGAACGGGTACCTGCGGGCTATGTCGATCGACTGCTTGATGTACGCGGATTGCGTCGAGTACGGCACGCCGAGAGAATCCTCGGGCCGCGTCTGGTGCCCGTACTCCGTGACCCAGATCTGCGTGTTCTTCTGGCGGAACCACTTCTTGAGGTTTTCCTGGAAACGCGGAAGCGACGTCAACGAGACGTTCGGCCACTTCACGACCTGACCCGGTCTCAAGTTCGGCGTGGACGGGTAGGGGTGATGCGCCCAGGCCGAGAACTTGAGGCGCGGATTGGCCCTGGCGACGAGCTCGGCGAACTTGCCGGGCGAATGCGTGTCCGAGACACCCGAGATGCGCCTGTCGCGTCCGCGGGCTGACGTCTCCCCGATCGCGACCTGGGCGGTCGAGTTGCCCGCCTTGATGCCTGCATACGCCGCGGCGTAGAGCTTCGCGTAGTTGGCCGGCGCCACCGACCGTCCGCTGGAGTTGAACTGCGGGGTCAGGAAGAGGTTGAGATTCGGCTCGTTCCAGACCGACCAGAATCGGATGTACGGGAAACCGTTGTAGCGACCGGAGTACCGCGCGGCCATCGCGCGGGAGAAGTTCGTCAAGTCGCGGAGGTTCCGCGGCATCCGGTTCGCGTTCTGGCCGCCGTTCGCCCAGCGGGGCGTGCCCGAGATCGTGATCATGACCTCCTGGTCCATTTCCTGCGCTGCGCGAGCCGCCTCGTCCACGTCGTCGAGCCTGTAGCTCGGGTCGAATGGGTTTGTCGCGTTCGCCGGCCTCTCCGGAGCGACGAGATTCCACTGAACGAGGAGCCGGACGATCGTCGAGCCGTCGCGTGCGGAGCGCTCGATACGGACCAGCCGGTCGTCGACCCAGCGGTAGCTCGGGTCGTCGTGGAATCCGACCCACATGCGCTCGGCGGCCATGGCTGCGGGCGCAGCGATCGCGGCGACAAGGGACAGGATGAGGACCAGGCGGATGGTGCGTCTCATGGGGTGTCTAGGCGTGGGGGATTCGAGGGGGGAGAGCTAACGGCACGAAGACTTCGGCACCCTAGCGGTTGGAATATGAGGGTCGTGTTAGGACCTGTCTCGAGAGCTACTGGCGGGGCGATGGCGTACACTCGCCGGGTGGATTCGGCCTGGGAAGGCATTTTCATGCTTCTCGTCCTCAAGATTCCCTTGCTCTATCTGGCGGGCGTCGTGTGGTGGGCGATCCGGGCGGAGCCGACGGTCGACAATGGTGCGGGTGGGGAGACCGTTCTGGTGCCGCTGACACCATGCGACTGGACGCGGGGTCACCACAGGAACCGGCTCGGAGGCCGGCGCGGCCCGCTTCGCCCAAGCGGGCGGGGCGCGCCTCGCGCGAGACAGCGCGCTCGGGCGACGACACAGTGAGCTGCCAAGGTGAGTAGCGTCCCTCAGGCGCGGCGCGTAGACACCATCGCCGGATTCCTCTGCGCGTTCGCGCTCGCCATCTCCCTCATCGCGATCGCGCGCACCCCAGGACTGCTCGCTCCGGTCGCGATCCTGATCGCGCTGGTCGCAGCCCGGATGACCGAGTCTCACCAGAAGCTCGCGGGCTGGACGGTTGCCACCGCGACCTCGGCATTCGTGCTCGGGATGGTCGTCGCGATCGCGACGGACAACCCGCTCTTCTAGACCGCGGGCTTCTAGGACCGGCGGGCGCAGGGCAGGATCAGCCGGCCGTCCCTGGTACAAAGGGAGGGTGGCGATCTCTGCCAAGCAATCCGACCTGAACGCGGGTTACGTCGGCTCGCTCCTCGAGCAGTACCTCGAGAATCCGGAGGCCGTCGACCCCGCCTGGCGAGAGCTCTTCGAGCGCGGTGAGGATGCGGTTCTCGCGTCGCTTCCGGGCCTGTCGCGCCTCGTCGAGGCCCGAGATAGCGATGACGGGCACGGCCACGACGGGAACGGCGGAGCGGCCGCGTTGGCGCCGCAGCCTGCTCCGGCGGCCGCCGCCCCTGCTCCGGGCGCGGTTCCCGTTCCTGAGATGGGGCCGCCGGCGCCCCAGCCAGTCGCATCCCCCGAGCCGGCATCCCCCGAGCCGGAGGGCCCTCCCTCCAGCGCGGCAGCCGGGGAGGAGCTGGCCGAGGTGGCGCTCACCGACGCGACGCTCACCCCGGCCGCGGTAGACGAGGAGCTGCTCGCCGGGGTTGCGTCGGCGATGGCGCTCGTGAAGGCCTACCGGACACACGGCCATCTGAATGCCCGCCTCGACCCGCTCGGCTCCGAGCCGATGGGCGACCCGGCACTCGACGAGACTCGGCTCCGACCCGCCCTCACGCCCGAGCTCCAGGCGCGGATTCCGGCGAAGCTGCTCCGTCTCTACGTCCCCGGCGAGACGCTGCTCGAAGCGCTCCCTCGGCTCCGCGAGGTCTACACCGGACCGATCGCGTACGAGATCGAGCACATCTCTGACCATGCGGAGCGGGTTTGGCTGCGACAGGCAATCGAGTCTGGCCGCTTCCGCAAGCAGCTCGAAGTCGAAGAGCGCAAGCGCCTCCTCGAGCGCCTGTCGCAGGTGGAGGCGTTCGAGACGTATCTCCGGCGCGCGTTCCTCGGACAGAAGCAGTTCTCGATCGAGGGTCTCGATTCGCTCGTTCCCATGCTCGACGTGGTCGTCGAGCTGGGTGCCGCGGGCGGTGCGCACGAGATCGTCATCGGCATCGCTCACCGTGGACGGCTCAACGTCTTGACGCACACGGTCGGCCGCGATTACGCGTCGATCCTGCGCGAGTTCGAGGGGGAGCGGACGATCGACGCGCTCGTGTCCGATCCCGAGGGGGGCACCGGAGACGTGAAGTATCACCTCGCCGCCTCCGAATCGCGCCAGACGGCTGCGGGAGAGATCCAGGTCACGCTCTCGCCGAACCCGAGCCACCTCGAGGCCGTGGACCCGGTCGTGGTAGGGCGGGCGCGCGCGGAGCAGACCGATCGCTCCGGCGGTGCAGGCCTCCACGATCCGACGGTCGCGCTGCCTCTCCTCATCCACGGCGACGCCTCGTTCCCGGGCCAAGGCGTCGTTGCCGAGACGTTCAACCTGCACTCGCTCGACGGTTACTCGACCGGCGGGACGCTGCACGTCATCGCCAACAACCAGGTCGGGTTCACGACCGACCCGGCGGAGGGCCGCTCGACGCGGTACTCGAGCGACCTTGCGAAAGGCTTCGACGTCCCGATCATCCACGTCAACGCCGACGACCCCGAGGCGGCGCTGACCGCCGCGCGCCTGGCGATCGCGTTTCGCGAAGAGTTTGGTCACGACGTCGTGATCGACCTCGTCGGCTACCGCAGGTTCGGGCACAACGAGCAGGACGAGGCGTCGTACACGCAGCCACTGATGGCCGAGCGCATCGAGCATCAGCCTCCGGCACGTGAGAGCTACGCGGCGCGGCTTGTGCAGGACGGCGTCGTGACGGCTGACGAGGCGAAAGCGCTCTTCGAGGCGACGCTCGCGCAAGTGCGAGACGCGCATGACGCCCTGAAGACCTCCTTCGCGACCCCCGAGCAGCGGTTCGAGCGGCGTCCGCTCACGGACACGGGAGCCGCCGTGGTCACCGCGGTTCCCGCCGCTCGGCTCACCGAGCTCAACGAGCAGTTGCTTCGGGTCCCTGATGGCTTCACCGTGAACGCGAAGCTCGCGAAGCAGCTCGAGCGCCGTCGTGAGGCCCTCCAGGCAGCGCCGGGCGAAGCCGGGATCGACTGGGGTCAGGCCGAATCGCTTGCGTTCGCATCCCTGCTCGGCGAGGGCATCCCGATCCGGCTCTCGGGACAGGACACGGAGCGGGGAACGTTCTCGCACCGACACGCGGTGCTGCACGATCCGGTGAGCGGCGAGACCTACACGCCCTTGCAGAATCTCCCGAGCACAGCCGCCTCGTTCGAGATCTACAACTCTCCACTCTCCGAGTACGCGCCCGTTGCGTTCGAGTACGGCTACTCGATCGCGGCGCCTGATGCG
>JACCVK010000075.1 GCA_013698195.1 Actinomycetota bacterium
TCCTCCACGCCCTTCTCCAGCGCTCGCTGCAGCGCTTTTCGCAGGTGCGTGTTTCGGTGCCGCCTGAGCGCGGACTCGTGCAGATCGTGCTTTGTCGCAAGCTGTCGGATTGAATCGCCCGCGACGAGCTGGCGCTCGATCGAGACGCTCGCGCTTCGCCTGGAGGTCGGACTCAAAGGCGAGCCGTCGCTCGCGGGCGTCCGCGTCAGTGACCTCGCCGAGAGCCTGGTCTAACCCGCCGCAGATTCGCACTTGTCATCTTCTCCAACGCGGCGACCTCCGCCGTCAGCGCGGAGAACTCCTCGACGAGCCGGGTCTGCTCCTCCCGGAGGTTCTTGCGCCGCCTCATCGCTCTTCGAGCCGGAGCAAACCGCTGGTGGGATCGTGGAGTTCGTCTTTGTCCGCGCTCGCGAACGCGCGCACCCGCTCCTCGACCGGCACGCCCATGTACGCATCGAAGGCATCGCCGAGCGCCTGCTCCTGCTCGTCGGCGGCGAACGCCCTCGCGGTGCCCGCCGTTGTTGGCTCGACCGGGACGGTGACCGCGCGGTCGAGCTGGAGGATGCCGGTCGGGTCGGAGTCAGCGTAGGAGCGTTCTGATCGCCTCGCCATCTGCGCGAGCTTCTGCGCGAGCGTTGCGGGGTTCAGGTCCAGCGGGTCCATGCCGAGACGTCGTGCGAGATCGACTCGCTGCGCTCGGTGATCGTCAGGCCAGCAATGTTCAGTCCTCCTCATTCGAAACGAGCGCGGCCAGGTCGGGCCACGCGAAATCGTCGGTTTCCGTTTTTCGTCAGGCGCACCGGCCTGAGAGCACCGCTCTCGACGATGCGATCGAGCTGACGCGGCGTCATGAATACCGCCGAGATCCTCAGCGACGTCGCGCGTTTCCGCGGTCGCACCTCGAAGCGTCACGGCATGACAGACGCCTCCAGGCGAGGCACCGCGGCGCGGTGGAAGAGGGCGAAGCGAGCGAACCTCGACCTCGTCTGCCCCGAGTGCGGCTCGGGCACGCAGCTCGCGTGGTTTCTGGTTCTCGTCGCCCGCGTGGACGTGGGAGCACCTGTGCGGTCGCGCCGGGGTGATCGCCTACTGCGACACGCACGAGTGTCAGGTCGCGTTCGACCTGCGCCGGATGAACCAACGCGCAGATCGCTGCGGAACTTCTCCCCCTCTTAAAGGAGGAGGCGAATAAGCGGACGCCGCTCCGGCCTCTGGCCGCGTGACCCTAGTCCGCCGTCGCGACGAGCCGGATCGTGGAACGAACTTGGAACGGTAAGGCGGGCAAAGACGGGAAGAGTCAGAGCCGCTAAGCGGCGCGAACTGGCCCAACCGCGCCGTTTCGAGACAGGTGGGCACGCACGGGAAGCCTCAGGCCAGCTTCCCAAGCCAGGTGTCGTGGGTTCGAGTCCCATCGTCCGCTCTAGGCGTCAAGCGAGTTGACGCCTGTGCTGGATCCGGCTCTCGTGCCCTGGTGTCGTGATGTGGTGGCGCTGACGCACTCACCCGCACAAGACGGGCCGTCTACAAACGCTGCGAGGGAACACGACCGCTCCATCTCTAATCGTGCGCCCCTAGACAAGGTGCCGCCGGCTCAAAGCGCGTGCTCCCGTGAGCGCGATCCAGACAAGCCAGAGAGCGAGCGCGAGCCGAAGCGTCACCGCGGACCCAAGATCCGAGAAGCCGGCGACCTCGGCCGCCAGGGCCGCGATGCCCAGCGCGAGGGTGAGTCGCCGGTGGTCCGCCCAGCGCTCGTCGCGGCGAAACGCGGCCGCGAGGACAAGCGGCGCTGCGAGCCTCGTCGGCAGCCCGAGGAAGAAGCCGATCCCGTGAATCAGTCCGTGTGTCGTAGCGTCCGCTCCCTCGGGGTCGATGTTGCCCACGCCAAGGAAAACCCAGGCCACCGCCGCAATGGAAAGAAGGACGATTCCGGCGAGAGCGGTCTTGGAACGCGCCAGAGATCTGTGGAGGACTAAAGCGAGCGCGCCGATGCCCGCGGCACCCGAGAAGAATGCGATGTTCATCAGCCACCCGAAGTCACCCAACGCGTACTCGCTGACCGCGTCGCTGTCGTTGACCTCAGGCTCGAGAACGTGGAGGGCCCCGACCAAGGCGATGCACAGGAGCGGTCCCGCAACCGCGAGGCGGGCCGCCCAGATGAGCGCGTTGGGCTGGCGGGCCGCAGCGCTATGCATCGGGGCGAGTCTAGTGGTCGGTCGTCGGCGAGGATTACGCGCCGCGCGTTCGGCGGCTGTCGCACCTTGGTGTCGAAAAGGATCACGAGGCGGCGACCTGCAAGGATTGGCGCGCGTGGGCACGACTTCGACCTCGACGGAGAAGCGCTGAGCGCATGAGCATCGCCCCACTTCGAGAGCGCCCCGCCTGGAGGGCGCTCGAGCGCCACTACACCGAAATTCGCGACGTCCACCTGCGCGACCTCTTCGCCGACGATCCCGCCCGGGGGGAGCGACTCGCCGCCGAGGGCGCGAGTCTCTACCTCGACTACTCGAAGAACCGGGTTACCGACGAGACGCTGCGGCTGCTCGTGCAGCTCGCCGAGGAGTCGGGGCTACCGGAGCGCACGGAAGCGATGTTTCGAGGCGATCGGATCAACGTCTCGGAGAATCGCTCGGTCCTGCACGTCGCCCTCCGCCTGCCGAAGGGCAAATCGCTCGTGGTGGACGGTAGGGACGTCGTTCAAGACGTCCACGGCGTCCTCGACCGGATGGCGAAGTTTGCAGACCGCGTCCGCTCGGGCGAGTGGAAAGGTCATACGGGCAAGCCCATCGCGAACGTCGTCAACATCGGCATCGGCGGCTCGGATCTCGGCCCGGTGATGGCGTACGAAGCTCTACGTCACTACTCGCGCCGCGACCTCACGTTCCGCTTCGTCTCGAACGTCGACTCAGCCGACTTCGTCGAGGCGACAGGTGACTTGAGCGCCGACGAGACGCTCTTCGTCGTCGCGTCAAAGACCTTCACGACCCTCGAGACGATGACGAACGCCCGCACAGCGCGCGAATGGGCGCTGGCCGCGCTGGACGACGAGAGCGCGATTGCGAAGCACTTCGTCGCCGTGTCCACGAACGCCGAGGCGGTCGCGGCGTTCGGGATCGATCCAGCCAACATGTTCGGCTTCTGGGATTGGGTCGGAGGGCGCTACTCGCTTGCCTCCGCCATCGGGCTCTCGACGATGATCGCCGTCGGGCCGGATCGGTTCCGGGAGCTGCTCGCCGGGTTCCATGCGCTGGATGAGCATTTCCGGGAAACGCCCCTCGAGCGCAACCTGCCCGCTCTGCACGGGCTCCTCTGCGTCTGGTACGCGAGCTTCTTCGGTGCCGAGACCGTTGGCGTCATGCCGTACAGCCACTACCTGAAGCGCTTGCCCGCCTACCTCCAGCAGCTAACGATGGAATCAAACGGCAAGCAGGTGACGCTCGACGGCCGGCCCGTCGACTACGAGACAGGCGCAGTCTTCTGGGGCGAGCCGGGAACCAACGGCCAGCACAGCTTCTTTCAGCTCCTGCATCAGGGCACGAGGCTCATCCCGGTGGATCTGATCGGGTTCGCGAAGCCGCTCGAGCCCATCCGCGACCACCACGACCTGCTCATGTCGAACGTCTTCGCCCAGGCGGAGGCCCTCGCGTTCGGGAGATCCGAAGACGAGGTTCGATCCGAAGAGGTCGACGAGCAGATCGTCCCGCACCGTGTCTTCGAGGGGAACCGTCCGACGAACGTGCTGCTCGCGGAGCAGCTCACTCCGCACACGCTCGGCGCGCTCGTCGCGTTCTACGAGCACAGCGTGTTCACACAGGGCACCGTCTGGGAGATCGACTCGTTCGACCAGTGGGGCGTCGAGCTCGGAAAGGTTCTCGCGCAACGGATCGTGCCCGAGCTCGAGTCCGAAGCGGTGCCCGAGCTCGCGCACGACAGCTCCACGAACGCGCTCATCCGCCGCTACCGCGCAATGAGATAGAAGGGGAGCGACGCCGTGGCAACGGACACCCCTATGCAGCTCGGGATGGTTGGGCTCGGCCGGATGGGCGGAGGCATCGTTCGGCGCCTCCTGCGCGACGGACACCGCTGCGTCGGCTACGACGTCTTTCCCGAGGCCGTGCAGGCGCTCGCGGCCGATGGCGCCGGCGGTGCGACCTCGCTCGAGGAGTTCGCCTCGAAACTCGAGAAGCCGCGGACGGTGTGGGTGATGGTGCCCGCGGGCGAGATCACGCAGGCGACGATTCGCGATGTCGCCCAGGTGTTGGAGCCGGGCGACGTGATCATCGACGGCGGCAACACCTACTACCACGACGACATCCGCCACGCTGCCGAGCTTCGGGATCTGGGCATCCATCACGTCGACGTCGGGACGAGCGGCGGCGTCTGGGGTCTCGAACGCGGCTTCTGCCTGATGATCGGCGGCGAGCGCGGGATCGTCGACCGACTCTCTCCGCTCTTCGCCTCGATCTCGCCGGGAGTCGCAGCCGCGCCCCGAACGCCCGGGCGTACCGGGGAGCCGAGCCCCGCCGAGCACGGGTACTACCACTGCGGCCCGAACGGTGCCGGGCACTTTGTGAAGATGGTGCACAACGGCATCGAATACGGCCTCATGGCTGCGTACGCCGAAGGCCTGAACGTCATCAAGAACGCCGACGTGGGCACGCGGGAGCGCGCAGCAGATGCCGAGACGGCCCCGCTCGCGGCACCTGAGCACTACCGGTACGAGATCGACACGACCGAGGTCGCGGAGCTATGGAGGAGAGGAAGCGTCGTCGGCTCGTGGCTGCTCGACCTGACCGCCCAGGCGCTGCATGAGTCACCGAGCCTGAACGAGTTCGAAGGACGCGTCTCGGACTCCGGTGAGGGGCGCTGGACGTCGATCGCGGCGATCGAGGAGGGAGTTCCGACCCCGGTGCTGACGGCGGCGCTCTACTCGCGCTTCGCCTCGCGCGACCTCGGCGACTTTGCGGACAGGGTGCTCTCTGCGATGCGCAAGCAGTTCGGCGGTCACCACGAGAAAAAGACCTAGAGGCTTGATGTGGGTTGTGGGTGCGGTTCAGGGAGGGCATGGGCCAAGCAGCGTGGACGATCGCTGCTCGGCAATGCTGGAAGGTATTGGTGAGGAGCGTTTCGGCCGCGCTGCGCCGTGCGCAGGCCCCCAG
>JACCVK010000087.1 GCA_013698195.1 Actinomycetota bacterium
TACGGCTTCGCGGGGCAGGTGGACGGGATCGTCGGCCGCATTCGCGAGGAGCTCGGAGCCGACGCTCGTGCGGTTGCCACCGGCGGCCTCGCGGATCTCGTGGCGCCCCACTCGACAACGATCGAGAGGGTCGACCCCTTCCTTACCCTCGACGGCCTGCGCATGGTGTGGGAGCTGAACCGGTGATCCTCGACCGATGACTCCCGACTCTGGTCGTCTCGCCGTCTTCAGCGTCGCCGCCCTGGCGCTCCTGCTCGTGCCGGGGCCGGCCGTGCTGTACGTCGTGGCGCGCTCGATCCAGCAGGGCCGACGGGCGGGACTGGCGTCGGTGCTCGGGATCCACGTCGGCACGCTCGTTCACATCGCGGCCGCCACGCGGGCCTCTCGGCGCTCGTCGTCTCGTCAGCCGTCGCCTTCACTGCCGTGAAGATCGCCGGCGCTGTCTATCTCGTCGGACTCGGACTGTGGACGCTCTTCTCCCGTAGCTCGAGCACGGAGATCGCACTTGGCGGCGAGCGGGATCTACGGCGCGCCTTTGCGCAGGGCATCGTCGTGAACGTCCTGAACCCGAAGACGGCGCTCTTCTTCCTCGCGTTCCTACCGCAGTTCGTCGATCCGAATGCCGCGCATCCCGCGCTTCAGATCGCGTTTCTTGGTGTTCTCTTTGCGCTCTTGGGGCTCGTCTCCGACTCCCTCTGGGCCCTTGCCGCGGGCACGGCGGGCGGGATGCTGCGCCGGTCGAGACGCTTCGTGCGCACGCAGCGCTATGTCACGGGAAGCGTCTACATCGGCCTGGGCGCGGCCACGGCGCTCGCGGGCGACCCCGCGGACTGAGCCAGTCGAAGTACGCACCTCGGGGGGACTTGCGAGCCTCAGCCTCCGCCGTAAACGGAGATCGGCAGCTCGAGCGTCACCTCGTCGCCAGACGGTATCTCGGCCTCGAGTTGTTCGACGAGCTCGATCGCCCCGGGCGCCGCGGCGAACAGCCGGCGCTCGACCTCCTCGGGCGAGTCGAGCCGGAGGAGCTCCTGCTTGAACGCTTTGGGAAAACGTCCCTGACCGAGGTACCAGCCGTAGAACTTCTTCAAGAACCCGGAGGCGCGACGTTCGCCGAGCTCCCGCACGGACTCGCGGATGAAGAGGACGAGCTCGGCCGCTACCTCCTCGCGGGTCGGCTCGCAATCGCCTCCCTCCACGATCTCCCGGAGCACCCACGGGTTGCCCTGGGCTCCTCGACCGACCATCACGGCTGCCGCTCCGGTGGTCGCGAGAACGGTCTGCGCCCGTGCTCTCGAGACGATGTCGCCCGATGCGACGACAGGGACGTCGACGAGCGACACGAGCTCCCCCGTCAAAGCGTGATCCGCGGTTCCGGTGTACATCTGCTCCGCCGAGCGGGGGTGCAGCGCGAGCGAGGCCGCGCCAGCCTCCACCAGTCGCGGGCCGAGCTCGAGACAAGCTCGAGAGCCGTTCTTGACTCCGCGCCGGAGCTTCACGCTCACCGGGAGCTCGACCGCCTGGGCGACAGCGTCGACGAGCCTCGCCGCGCGGTTCGGATCCTCGAGTAGCGTCGCGCCCGCACCTGTGCGCGTGACCTTTCTCACGGGGCAGCCGAAGTTGAGATCGACGATGTCCGCGCCCGCCGCCTCCACCATTCGCGCCGCTTCGACCATCGGAGCAGGCTCGCAGCCGAAGAGCTGGATCGCGAGCGGATGCTCGTCGGACGCGACCCGGAGGTACCCGAGGGTGCGCTCGTTCCGGTGCTCGATTCCCGCGCAGCTCACCATCTCAGAGCAGACGAGACCGGCTCCGTAGCGGCGGCCCTGGCGGCGAAATGCCTGCACGCTCACGCCGGCCATCGGCGCGAGCACGAGGCGCGTCGGGATCTCCACGTCGCGGATCCACCACGTGCTCCGGAGTTCGACGTTCACGACCCGCGAATGCTAGCCACGTGCCGTTGACGAGCCTCTTCGACCGCAGCTACCATTCCCGGCCGTTCGAGGGGCTGCCAGCCCCCCGCACCACCATCTCTGGAGGGTTTTGTGAAGGAAGTAATCCTCACTCCCGAGGGTTTCAAGCAGTTGAAGGGAGAACTCGACCACCTGCGCACGAACCGCCGGCGCGAGGTCGCGGAGCGCATCGCGGCTGCGCGTGCGTTCGGCGAGATCGCCGAGAACGCGGAGTACGACGACGCGAAGAACGAGCAGATGATGCTCGAGCACCGGATCGCCCAGCTCGAGGAGCGCGTCGCGAACGCCCGGCTCATCGACACGAAGCGCGTGGACACGAGCGTCGTCTCGATTGGCTCGGTCGTCCGGTTGCGCGATGTCGACGCGAAGGAGACGATCGAGTACTTCATCGTCGGCTCGGCCGAAGCCAACCCGGCAGAACGGAAGCTCTCGAACGAGTCCCCGGTAGGCAAGGCGATCATGGGCCACAAGAAGGGCGAGACGGTCGAGGTCGCGACGCCGAAGGGCGCGAAGCTCAAGTTCAAGATCATGGAGATCAAGGCCGCGTAGACTCGGGCGCCATGCCCGCGCCCAAGCGCTTTCCGGACCGAGGGGAGATCGCGGCTGTCCGGGTCGAGATCGAGCCGCTCGAGAGCGGTTCGGAGCTTGCCGAAGTGCGACGCCTCGCTGGTCGCGTGCTGGCACGGAGAGAGCTCGGGAAGCTTGTCTTTCTCGATCTGGTCGACCGGTCGGGGCGGATCCAGCTTCTGTGCGACACAAGTCGCACGGGCGCAGTCGAGGTCCGTCTCGGCGACGTGGTGGGCGTTACCGGGAAGCCCGCCAAGTCTCGGCGCGGCGAGCCGTCGCTCGCGGTCGACTCGCTGGAAGTGCTCGCATCCAACCGGAGCCCGCTCCCCGACACGTTCCACGGGCTGACGGACGTCGAGACGCGCTATCGCAAGCGCCACCTCGACCTCCTCATGAACGAGGAGTCGCGGGAGCTCTTCCTGCTCCGCGCCCGCATCGTGACCGCGGTGCGCGGCTATCTGGACGCAGAGGGATTCGTAGAGGTCGAGACTCCGGTTCTCCAGCCGCGGTACGGCGGCGCCTTCGCGCACCCGTTCGTCACCCACTCGAAGGAGCTCGACGCCGATCTCTACCTTCGCATCGCGACCGAGCTCTACCTCAAGCGTCTGATCGTGGGCGGGCTCGAGCGCGTCTACGAGATCGGAAAGGACTTCCGCAACGAGAGCATCTCCTACAAGCACCAGCCCGAGTTCACGATGCTCGAGTGGTACGAGGCGTACGCGGACTACAGCGACACGATGGAGCGGATCGAGACGATGGTCGAACGAGTGGCACTCGAGGTGCTCGGCGCCACCGTCGTCATGTTCCGCGGGCATGAGGTCGACCTGAAGCGGCCCTGGCGCCGACTCGGGTTCGTCGAGTCGCTCGAGGAGCTCGAGCTCTGGACACGCGACGAGCAGGAGCTGCGTGCCTGGCTGACCGAGCGGGGTGTCGACACCGATGCCGACAGGGACTGGACCCAGCTCATCGACCATGCGTTCTCGCACTTCGTCGAGCCGAGCCTGATCGAGCCGAGCATCGTCTTCGGGCACCCGACCGAGCTCTCGCCGTTCGCCCGGACGATGGAGGAGGACCCCTCGCTCGCCGAGCGGTTCGAGTTTTTCGCCGCCGGGTTGGAGCTCGGCAACGCGTACTCGGAGATCAACGACGCCGAGACGCAGCAGCGGCGTTTCGACGAGCAGTTGGAGCGCACCGAAGGCGTGCCCGGGGATCCCGACTACGTGGAGGCGCTCTCGTACGGCATGCCGCCGACATCCGGCCTAGGTCTCGGCATCGACCGGCTCGCAATGCTCCTCTCGGGGAGCGAGACGATCCGCGACGTGATCCTCTTTCCTGCGCTGCGGACACAAGGACAAATCTTGTAGGAGCGAGATATATCTCGCCCCTACGGTCGATTGGCGCGAACTCGTAGCACTGATGTGGCCCACTGGCGAGCAACGATGAACTCGTGTGCCGGCGGCGCGAGCTTCGTATCCACGGCTTCGACTACTCGACCGCGGGGCTGTATTTCGTCACGTCGTGCACATTCGACCGTGCGTGCATCTTCGGTGTCGTTGTCGAGGGCACGGTTCTGCTCTCACGGTTCGGGGTCGCCGCTCGAGATTGCCTCGCTGCGATCCCTGACCACCACGGAGGCGTCGTCGTCGATGCGTCCGTCGTGATGCCGAATCATGTGCACGCGATTCTCGCGTTGGATGGACGCGCGACGCTCGGCGCCGTGCTCGGCACGTACAAGGCCGGGTTATCTCGGTTAACAGGTCATCGACGTTTTTGGCAGCGCGGTTACCACGATCACGTCATCCGCGACGAGCCAGATCTCGCTCGGATCCGCGAATACATCGAACATCCTCTGAGATGGACACTCGACCCTGAGAACCCATCGTAGGGGCGACATATATGTCGCCCCTACGCGGCGGTTTCGACCCGACTGCGCTCGAACGCGATTACGTCGTCGAGGATCTCGTCGAGCGTCTTCGTCGGCGCCCATCCGATCGCCGCGCCGATCTTCTCGATCGACGGGACGCGATGGAACATCTCCTCCATCGATCCGTGTGGGAACACGTCCTCGTACGGCACGAACGTGATCTCCGACGAGCTGCCGGCTTTGGCGCGGACGCGCTTGGCGAGCTCGCCGATGGCGATCCGCTCCTGCGAGCCGATGTTGAAGAGCGCGCCCGAGACTCCTGAGTCCATCAGTCCCATGAGGCCACGCACGGTGTCGGAGACGTGGCAGAAGCACCGCGTCTGCATGCCGTCGCCGTGCACCTCGAGCGGACGCTCGCCGAGCGCAGAGGAGACAAAGCGCGGGATCACCATCCCGTACTGGCCTGACTGGCGGGGCCCGACCGTGTTGAAGAGGCGGGCGATGATGCAGTCGAGACCGCGCTCCTCGTGCCAGGCGAGCGCGAGGAACTCGTCGATCGCCTTCGAGTCTGCGTACGCCCAGCGCCGCGCGGTCGTCGGCCCGTAGATCCGCCGCGCGTCTTCGGCGAGCAGCTGCTCTTCCGGATGGTCGCCGTATACCTCCGACGAGGAGGCGACGAGCACGCGCTTGCCGAACTTCGTGCAGTACTCGAGGACGTTCTCCGTCCCCTGGATGTTCGTCAGCAGCGTGTGTCCAGGCTGTTCCACGATGAGCTGGACGCCGACCACCGCGGCGAGGTGGTACACCACGTCGCACTTGTGCACGAGCTCGCTGACGACCGCGGGTGAGAGCACCGACTCGACCACGAGGTGGAAGTCGTCCCGCTCGGTGAGTCCCGCGAGGTTCTCCATCGATCCCGTCGACACGTCGTCGAGCGCGTACACCTCCCAGCCCTGCTCGAGCAGGAGCTCGGCGAGATGCGAGCCGATAAAGCCGGCGCCGCCGGTGATCAGGGCCTTGCCGGGCATCTCGCAAGACTAACCGGCAACACCGCCGGCAACGCCTAGTGCCTGGCTCAACTGGCCGTTCGTCCAGGGTCGCGCACTCACGGAAGGGGTTTCACAAGCCGATGAGAATCCTTGAACGAATCTGTAAAGACGGCACCGGAAGGCCGTCGGCTACGATCAGGCCTCACCTTCGACCCGGAGCGCGGCAATCCCGTCGGCCTCCGGAGACGTAGACCGAAAGGAGGGTCGGAGGAGTTGTTCGAACGATTTACCGAGCGGGCCAGGCAGGTCGTCGTTCTCGCCCAGGACGAAGCCCGGGCGCTGAAGCACAACTACATCGGAACGGAGCACATCCTCCTTGGCCTGCTGCGCGAGGAGGAAGGACTTGCCGCGCGCGTCCTCGAGTCGCTCGACATCACGGTGGAGGAGGTTCGCGCCCAGGTCGCTCGCATCGTCGGTCAGGGCGACGAGGTCACCACCGGCCAGATCCCGTTCACGCCGCGCGCCAAGAAGGTTCTCGAGCTGGCGCTGCGCGAAGCACTATCGCTCGGACACAACTACATCGGCACCGAGCACATCCTCCTAGGTCTCGTGCGCGAGAACGAGGGCGTCGCCGCGCGCATC
>JACCVK010000090.1 GCA_013698195.1 Actinomycetota bacterium
GCCGCTCGTATCGCCGCTCTGACGAATCATCGAGGGCGCGCGGATAGCCCTTTAGGTCGGGCGCGACGCCCGAGCCCGACCGTGAGCTCCTGCTCGCCGCCGCGCCAGGTCACGGAGAGCGACGAGGCGAGCCTGCGCAGAAGCGAGAGCGCTGGTGGGTTGTCGCCGCACACGGTCGCGACAAGCTCCGTGACCCCGGCGGCCCGTGCGTCCGCAGCGAGCTCGCGCGCGAGGGTCGTGCCAATTCCTCGGCCTTGGTAGACATCCGCGACCTCCAACGCGACTTCTGCCGCCGCTCCGTCGCGAACGAGACGAGCCATGCCCGCGGGCAGCGGATCGCCGTCGAGATACCCGACGAGGACGTGGTGGTCGCCGCCGGCGCGCGTAAGACCGCGCAGCTCCGTCTCGGACAGCCACGGCTTCGCCCCACAGAAGCGCGTCTCGCGGGATCGCGGCCCGAGCCGCGCGAAGAGTGCGGCGACGGTCTCCGTATCCCCGTCGCGGAGCGACCGGATAGTGACCCCGTTGACGTAGCGCGTCTGCATGCAGTGATCGTCGCGCGGAGCGGGCCATGCGCGCTTCACCTCGACGGGCCATCTTCTTGACATGGCCCGATCCGGCCATAAAGCTTCGGGTCATGGAGCAGGACATCCGCTTCTGTGAGCTCGACGGCAAGCGCATCGCATACGCGGCCGTGGGCGAGGGGCCGTTGCTCCTCTTCGGAGGTAGATGGGTAACGCATTTGGAGGAGGAGTGGGCGAATGCGCCGTCACGGAGCTTCTACGAGGAGCTCGCCCGAACGCATCGTGTCGTGCGCTACGACCGAATCGGGACGGGCCTCTCGGATCGCGTCCTCACCAAGTCGCCGACCGCCGACTGGGAGACGCGGATGCTCGCTGCGGTGCACGACGCCGCGGGTCGAGAGCCGGCGATCGTGTTCGCCTGCTCATGCGCCGGGCTCGCAAGCACTCGTTACGCCGTCGAGTCGCCCGACAGCGTGCGGAAGATCGTCTTCTACGGAGCGTACGCCGCTCGCGATGACATCCCGGAGGCGACCCGACGCTCGGTCGTGGACTTCGCCCGCGTCAACTGGCAGCTCGCGGCGCAGATGCTCGCAGGCCTCTTCATGCCGCACGGTAGCGGTGACGAGATCACGGCTTACAGTCGCTATCAGCGTCACTCGGCGGAGGCGGAGGTCGCCGCCGCGTTCATGGAGCTCGATCTCAGCTCAGACGTTCGCGAGCTCCTGCCTCGGCTCACGGCTCCGGCCCTCGTCTTGCACCGCCGCGGCGATCGAACCGTGCCGATCGGCCGTGGGCGTGAGCTCGCCTCGCTTCTCCCGAATGCTCGCTTCGTCGCTTTGAACGGCGACGCTCACCTCCCGTGGCTCGAGGATCAACGCGAGCTCCAGCGGGCGCTCGCAGGTTTCCTCGACGACTCGGTGCCTATAGAGACGAACGGCGACTCGCCGCTGACTCGCCGTGAGACCGAGGTGCTCCGTCTTGTCGCCGCGGGTCTCTCGAACCGCGAGATCGCGTCCTCACTCGTCCTGAGCGAGCACACGGTGCACAGGCACGTTGCGAACGTTCTCCGCAAGCTCATGCAGTCGTCGCGGGCCGCGGCAGCTGCACACGCGACGCGCGCCGGCTTGATTTAGAGGCTTGATCTAGGGCGATTGCTCTAGTGTCGGGGCATGAGCGAGCAGGCGAAGAAAGCCGAGGCGTTCAGGGCGCTGCATGCAAGCGAGCCTTTCGTGATCCCGAATCCGTGGGACGCTGGCTCCGCGCGCATGTTCGAGGCGCTCGGCTTTCAGGCGCTGGCGACCACGAGCTCCGGCTTCGCGTTCACGCTCGGACGGCTCGATGGGTGCGTCACGCTCGAGGAGGTCGTTGCGCACGTGGCGGCTCTCGTTGCTGCCACGGAGCTGCCGATCTCCGTCGATCTCGAGAACGGGTTCGGCGCGGCCCCGGAGGATGCAGCGCTCGCTGTCACTCGGGTGGCTGAGGCAGGCGCCGTAGGCGGCTCGATCGAGGACTGGGATCCGGCCGGCCATCTGTACGAACGAGAGCATGCTGTCGAGCGCGTACTGGCTGCCGTCGAGGCGGCGCGTACGCTTGGCTTCCCGTTCACCTTGACGGCGAGGGCGGAGAACCACATCCGCGAGAACCCGGACCTGGCCGACACGATCGGGCGACTCCAAGCCTTCGAGCAGGCCGGCGCGGACGTGCTGTACGCACCGGGGCTGCGAACCGTCGACGACATACGATCGGTGTGTGAGGCGGTGTCGAGGCCGGTGAATGTCTTGGCGCTGCCGGGTCTCTCGGTCGGAGGGATCACCGGCGCCGGCGCCCAGCGCGTGAGCGTCGGCGGCGGCCTCGCGTGGGTCGGCATCGCCGCAGCGGCCGCCGCGGCAGAGGCGATCCGCGACGGCGGCGACCTGTCGTCGCTCGGGGTGCGGCTACCGCTCGCCGACTGGCTGGGCGGCCGGTCTGAACAGTCCTGAGCGTCCGATCTCTCGAACGCGCTGACCCTCCGAGTGGCCGCCTGCCGCGAGCGGCAAGTCGCCCGGCGAGCGCGTTCGCAGGCTATGGTCGATCTGCACGCGGCGACGGGATCGGCGCTTCTGGCCTCGATCCCCCCAACCGACGCGAGAGAGGAAGGTGGTAATGAGCAGCAAACGGCAGCAAACGATGGCGAAGATGACGCGAGAGCGAACGGTCCGTGAGCGCCGGGAGCGAAAGCTCGAGAAGAAGCAGGCGGCCGCGGCCGAGCGCAAGGCGAGAGCCGCCGGGATCTTCCCGCCGGCCGAAGAGCAAGCTGAAGAGCAGACTGAAGAGGAAGCTGAAAAGGAAGAGGCGTAGCCGAACCGCGTTCACGCCCTTTGCGCGGCGTTCAATCGCAGGCCCGCTCCTCGATCCGCATCTCGCCGACCGAGACGATCGTCCGGTATCGATCGAACGCGTGGTGCCCGGCCTGCAAGAGGTACTGATCGTCGGCTTCCACCATGCGGCGATACACGTAGAGCGGCACCCGCACCAAGCGCTCGCAGTCACTTCGCGTGCATTCGCACTCGAACGCGACGAGACCCTGCGCGTCCGTCGCCACGTCGTCCGAGGCTGCCCTTAGCTCGTTGCTGCCACGTTGCGCCGTCTGGTGGGCGATGCCTTCGCGCTCGGCCACCGACTCCTCGCTCGCAGTTACGGCCATCCTGTCTCCTCCTCGTCGCATCATCGATCGAGCGGTGAGGAGATGCGCCTCGGCATGCCTGGGCACCTGCTCCTCCTGCCATGAACGGATAAGGAGGGCGCCGGCCGCGCCGTCGGTATTCGTCCCTTCTCTTCCCAGTGTAGGCGAGAAAGCCGTCTTTACGGCTCCGCGCGCGCCAGATGAGCTTCGCGCGGCGTCCCTAGAGAGGTGCGTACAGATCGACCAGGACCCCGTCGGGGTCACGCAACTGCGCGTAGCGCTGCCCCCAGAACGCGTCCCAGGGTTCCTTCTCAGCGTCGAAACCTGCCCCTTTCGCCTCCGTGAAGATCGCGTCGACCTCGGCAGGGCTCGCGCACTGAAACGCCAGCGCGAGCTGGTTGCCCGTCTCACGCTTCCAGTCGGGGCGGAAGCTCAGGACGACGTCCTCCTTGTCGAGCATGAGGCGCACGCCGTTCGGGAGGAACGTCTCCACGTGTCCCTCGTCGGGAGTCTCGGGCATGTCCAGGCCGAGCAGCCGGTAGAAGCGGATCGACGCCGCCATGTCGGCCGTCACGATCCCGATGGCATTCAGCTGTGCCATCCCGAGACCATAGCGAGGGGCCGGAGAGAGTTCGGCCCCCTCTTGCCCTTGACCTTGTCCTTGGGACAGGCCGTAGCGTGGGCTACGCCGGGCAGGACCGCCCGGCACGGAGGAGGTGCACGAGGTGGAGGAGCGTACGGCGGCGGTTAGTCTCGAGTCGGTGGAGCCACTGCTCACGATCGGCGTATTCGCCCGCCGTTCGCGGCTCTCGCCGAAGGCGTTGCGGCTCTACGACCGGCTCGGGCTGCTGATTCCCGCCCACGTCGACGACGAGAACGGCTACCGCCGCTATCGGGAGAGCCAGCTCGAGACCGCACGACTGGTGGTCATGCTCCGGCGGCTCGACATGCCGCTCGCAAGGGTGGCCGAGGTCGTGGCGGCGCCGGATGCACGGCGCGCGGATCTCGTCGCGTCCTACTGGGAGTCGGTCGAGCGCCGCACGGCGTCGCAACGCGAGCTCGTCGCACATCTCCGGATCCGGCTATCGGGAGAAGAAGGGAGCTACGAGATGTACGAGATCCTCGAGCGAGATGTTCCGGAGCAGCTGGTGCTGACCGAGCAGCGACACGTTCGGGTGCCCGAGCTGTCCGAGTGGCTGCCCGCGGCGATCGGGCGGTTGGTCGAGATGGCACAGGCGGGCGGGGGCATGGCCGCACCCGTGTTCGTCATCTACCACGGAGAGGTCAACGAGGACAGCGACGGCCCCGTCGAGATCTGCGTCCCCGTCACTGCCGGTCAGGGTGCGGCGGCGGACGCGCCGACCCGGCGTGAGCCCGCCCACCGCGAGGCGTGCGCCAGAATCACGAAGGCGCAGGTCGAGTACCCGCAGATCCTCTCGGCGTACGACGCGGTGGCGCACTGGATCGACGCGCAGGGGCGGAGCGTCGCCGGGTCGCCGCGCGAGGTCTACTTCGCGGACTGGGACGCGGCCGCGCCCACCGACGAGGTCTGTGACATCGCATATCCGGTGTCCTGAGAACAGCAGAGGACGACCGGCAGCCCGATGTGCGGTGGCGCGCTAGTGGTCCGCGTGCAGCGAGTCGCCTTGCTCGCCGAGCACGAGGAAGCGGTCGGAATCCGGCACGTGATCCTTGAGTACCGGCGCGAGCGCCTCGATGAACGTCATACCGTTCTCGGAGTGCAGCTCGTGCTCGACGCCGCGGTTCACGACGACGACGTCGCCGGCGCCGAGCTTCTTCTGCTCGTCGCCCACGGTCATCGTCACATCGCCCTCGATAATCCACATGACCTGCTCCGCGGTGGGATGCGCGTGCCGGGCGACGGTCGTTCCGGGCGCATAAACGACGTGGCAGAGCATCACCTGCTCGCCGCCGATCGCGCGGAGCCCCACGCCCGGAAACAACGCGTGGGGCTCCACACCGTTCCACGTCCGAAAGGGGGAGCTCAGGTAGGCACCTCGAAGCGCATCCCGCCGCCCGAGACCGCGTTCACCGAGAGCTCCTCGTCGAAGATGACCGTCTTCCCCGATCGCCGAGGCTCGGCTTTTGCCTCCAAAGCCCTGAGCACCCGCTCGGGCGTGATCGGAAGCTCAGTGATCCAGACGCCGATCGCGTCGTAGACCGCGGCGGCGATCGCCGGCGGCTGGGGGTTGTTCGCCATCTCGCCGATCCCCTTGGCGCCGTACGGGCCGCCGGCGGAGGGGTTCTCGATGATCAGCGTGTCCACCTGCGGGAGGTCCTCCATGCCCGGCGCGAGGTAGGAGCCGAACTGGCCACCGCGGTTCTCGACGCTCGGGTAGTACGGATAGCAGTTCTCGAGCACGCCGAGTCCCAGGCCCTGCATCGCTCCGCCCTCGATCTGCCCCTCGACGAGCGTCGGGTTGATCGCCGTGCCGACGTCGAAGCACTGGACGAGCCGCGTGACACGCACGTCCCCGGTCTCGTCGTCGACCTCGACCTCGGCGGCGCAGGCCGCGTACGAGATAGCGGCATGAGGCGGCAGATCGACCTGTCCGGTCTCCGGATCGACGATCGGCGCGTACGGGTTCAGGTGCGCGCCGGTTCCGGTGATGAGCTCGCCGTGCGTCCAGGTCGCAGCGACCGCGACGTCG